>JAFEBR010000647.1 GCA_018242565.1 Planctomycetota bacterium
CAGTTGATCGAGGGTGCAATCCCGCACCTGGATCCGCCGCCAGACAGCCGGTCGCATCCTGCTGAGCGAAATCTTGAACTGGAAGACAGCCTGCGGATCGGCTTTCTTTCTGGCCGCGCCGCGTGATCGCTGGCGAGCGGTACTCGGACTCGCCAGTTCTTGCTGCAATTGATCGGCCAGATGCTGCCCCATCTGCAGCAGGGACGCCAGTCGTTGACTTTCAGCGGTCAGCAGATGGGACAGTGACATCGTCAATCCGGTGACTTCCTCGGTCGTCAAGACCGAGGTTCGCCGAGACAGTTTGGCCGTCAGGGATTTGGGAAGTTTCAGCCCCGACAGCAGGACCTGGCGCTGCAACTCAGAAAAGCGAAACGCGCCCAACGGCTGCGAGTGGGTGTCCGTGGCCTGCGCCTTGAGTTCGATCTTGAAGGCCAGTTGATACAAGACGTGAGCGATCTCGTTGAGTCGTTCTGTTCCCGCGGGGTGGGTGAGGGGCGTCGCCGGAGACGGCTTGTCACCGGATGTCGTTTTTTTTCGGGCCATTCTGAACTCATGTTGCGGTCGGGTCACCTCGAGAATCTGCAGTGTACTGCCTGTCTTACCGTACCGAAAGAAACTCGCCGGGAAATTGACAGCCCGATGCCACGACAAGCCAGGCAGCATGAGACCTCGAAACACTTCGAGATGAGCCAACGGCACGGCCCACGAGACCGACTGACGAAATTGTTTCTTTGGCCTGCCCCCTGAATCGAGTCCTTCCATGCGTTCGGACCGCCGCTGGCCGAAGTGCCACAAGCAAACATCCAACGGGACCGGCGCCAGAGGTCGATCAACGCGGCTCAATTGGCCGGACAACCGGGGGCAAGCTCCCGTGAACTACCAATTCTCAACCCTGCGGTTGGATGATGCTTTGGCATCTGCCGATTCCCGGGTGTCACCTTTCACTGACGTGTTGGCCAACAGCCAGCGAACGTATGGAAAGTCTCAGGGCCCGGGAAAATCCGGATTGTCAATTCACAGTGTGGGCGTACGATAATCTCTTGTGGGCGCTGTGAGCGCCGGTTCTTTCAGGCATGTTGTCTCGGCTTTTGCAAAAGGGGCTTTATGTTACCGGTCTCAATGACAGCGACTGTCGGAAGCGGTCTTGAACGCGGTTTGAACCATGTGCTCCCCAAACCGTCGGGCTGTGCCCTCAGTGTCGGCACGGTCGACGAACTCGTCGATCTGTGCCAAAAAGGGACGGCACAATCGGCCTTCCAGATCGCGACGACTCCGGAATGGTGTCAGCAGAACCGGCCGCATACCCGTCTCAAATTGTCCCCGGATCGTCCCGTGATTGTCGGACGATCGGATAACCATGCCGTGTCGTATCTCGACCCGGCTTTTCGGCCGACAACGATCGTTCCCGGTTCAGGGCAGGAAGTCTTAACTCATCGGAATCTCGTCGCAGACAACTGTGTGAGTCGCGCGCATTTCATGTTGCGCAGCCACGTCCGCGGGATCTGGCTGGTGAACGGGGTTCCGCGGCCCGAGGGGGGGCTGCGACCGCCACGAAATGGAACGCGACTGATTCATCCCGAAAATCGCGCCATGCAGGACGGCGAAGAGTATCTGGTGGAATCGGGGGTGACGGTGCTGATTCTGCTTCCCAACGAGGTCGCGATCGCGATTACAGCCGATTAATGATTCGGCCTCATCCAATCCCCAGATTATCCATCCGGCATTTCGTCGCCCCGAGCGAACAGCAGCGGCAGCGACGACACTCTCTGGCCCGTGGCTCGGACTTGAAACCAGCCACGACCAGACCTGTGCGGCGCCTCGGCCCACTGCGGACTCGAATCGCTGAAGTTCCCCTCAAGAGGCTTTCGCAAATCGCTTGGTGATCCAGTCGCCGACGAGTTTCAGGGCCGAGGGGGCAAAGGTCTCCTCGATCTGGCCGTACTCCGCGACGGCCCCGGTCGCACTCGTCTGGAACAGATGGTTCAGGTTTGGCAGTTCATGAATCTCGTAATCGGGGTGTTTCGATTCCGCCAGCGCCTCACGGATCAGGGGCAAGTTCTGCTCGGGCAGCACTTGCAGGTCTTTGGCGCCGTTCAGGACCAGCAACGGGCAGCGAATCTTCTTCAGCACCGGCAAAGGATCATACGTCAGAAAGTAGCGGAACCAGGGAGAACACAGCCGGCGGGCCTGTCCACTCAGCGTCTCGGCCGATTCGCCCAACGCCTGTTTTGACTCATCGTCGAGCGTTGCCATCCATTCCGTCAGGTTCTGCTGAATGGCTGCGACGGCTTTGTCGTTATCGGGCTCGGCGTTGATCACTGAAAACATGCGTTGCTGCAACTCGCGCTGCATTGCCAGCGCCTTGCCTGCGGCCCCAGACGCCTTGGCGATGGCCGCCCCCTGTTCGTACAGCACCTGCTCGCCGGTCACGGACGTGCCGGCCAGCATCACGACGAAAGCCACATCGGGCGTTTGGGTGGCGACCAGCGGCGCGATGATGCCGCCTTCGCTATGCCCCATCAGACCAATTTTCGCGGGATCCACCTCGGGACGCTGTTTCAGAAACTCCACGCCACATCGCACGTCGCCCGCCAGATCGGCCGACGTCGCTTCGACGGCTCCTTTGGTCGTGCCCCCGACCCCGCGGTCATCGACACGCAGGACGACGATCCCCCGCCGGGTCAAATAGTCGGCCAGGACCAGAAAGGGCTTGTGCTCGAAAATCGTTTCATCGCGATCCTGCGAACCCGAACCGGTGATCAACAACACAGCCGGATGCGGGCCGGCTTCCGGCGGAACCGTCAGCGTCCCGGCAATCTTGATCCCCTCCGCAGCGTTCTCATATTCCAGGTCGATCGCTTTGTACGGGAACGGAGGCTTAGGCAATTGCGGCCGGTTGGTCTGGGGGGGCGCGTCCACCAGTTTGAACTTCAGCGGAAATTTGCCCGGACCTTGTTTCCATTCCCCTTCGATTTCGGTCCCCGCTTCATTCACAGTCCCCTCGTAAGTGGCATTGAGGGCCTTGGCCATGAATTTCACTTTGCCGTTCTCGCGGGTCGCCGTATCGAACGGAATCCCTTTTTGCCCCTGGTCGAGACTGTCAAACGAGGCCGCCAGCTTGCCGTCGACTGTTTTGCCCAGGTGCACGAGGATTCGCAACTTGACACCTGCGTCGAGTTCGCCCAACCACAGTTCTTCTTTGCCAACCGTTTGCGGCTTCGCCGGTTTGACGAACAGTCCGGAAACCTTGCCATTGGCCGCATAGACGACCTGGACGTCGAGCGGTCCCTTTTCGAAATCACAGGTGACGAAAACCGCTTTGTATTCCTTGCCGTTGGCTTTGGTGGTTTCCGATCGAATCGCACGCTGCTTTTGAAACTTGCCGGACTGCTGTTCGATGGAACTCCAGGTCTGCTTCAGTTTCGGGGCCGGCATCGCCTTCAGCATGGTCTCGTCGAAATTCTTGGCCGCCTTTTCGAACTCTCCCTTGGTGAGCAGTTCCACAAAGCCCTTGGCCGCGACTTCCGTCTTATCGGGCTTTTCGGGGGTGGTGGGCTTATCTGGGGTGGCGGGTTTCGGGGCCGAGTCATCTTGACCAACCCCCAGTGCCGCGAACTCGCGCGCGACTTTCGCCGAGCCGACGACTGGGTGGGTCGAGGTCGGAGCCGCGGATTGGGCCAGAGCCACGCTGCCGATGAGTCCGAAGAGCAGGGGCGTGCAGGCAGCGAGTCTGCCGCGAGCGATTAGTGTATGGGGGATGCTGGATTGGAGCCCGTGAATCAAACCTCTGAACAGCGAGTGTGACATGGAAACGACCTCCGGGACAAGATGTAGTTAGACGCCTGTCTAATTATCTTGCCGAGGCCGGGGGCGGTTCGTCAAGCGTGTGCGGGGCCGCTGCGGAACGGCCCGAGCCAGCGTGTGGACTGTCTGGGAGTAAATTTCCCACTGATCACCCGCATCCGGGACGTGCCGAGAGGCCAGGTCACTGGGCACCCGGGCGGGGTTGCGGTGAGTGTGGCGGATGCTACGCCAGGGCCGCATCGCGAGATCGATCACCAGAGTGTGTGCTGCAGCGACGCAGACGTGCAGGCTGGTAGAAATCTGGTCTCGGCTGTGGGTGGCACATCGAGAGAACACATCGAGCACAAAACGCCATAGCCGGCCCCGACGCGAACGTCATGACCGGCTACTGCAGAAAGCGTGTTTCTCAGTACCTTTCGTCGCTTACCCCATCGCCACCAGGATTTTGCGAGGCCCCTTGAAGGGCATCCGGCCGTGAGCGACCAGGAAGTTGTCGAGCACCAGCACGTCGCCTTGCTGCCAGGGGAAAATCACGGCGTTGTCCCACATGATCTGGCGGACGAGGTCGAGATCTTCGTCGGCGATTTTTCCACCATCGCCGTAGTAGGCGTGCGTGGGCAGATTCTCTTCGCCAACGCGGGCCAGCAATTGGGCCCGGTGACGTTCGTCGATATTGGTGACGTGCCACAGATTGGCCTGGTTAAACCAGTGCCATTCGCCGGTCACCGGATGCTGCAGGGTGGCCGGGCGAATCGACCAGGTCTTCAGCGTGCCGTCGTTCGACCAGGCAAAATCGATGTCGTTCTCGTGCAGGTAGCCCTCGACGACGTTGCGATCGCTCGTCTCGAAATGCTCCATCCACGATTTGCCCAGGCCCCGTTCCTGCCCGTGCATGTTCTTCACGTATTTCACCCCCGCCTGTTCAAACCGCGAACGCAGTCGGGAATCCATCTCGGCGTACACTTTCCGGAAGTCGAAAATGGGGGTTTCGCCCCCTTCACCCGGGGCAATGTGGCAGTGGAACACGATCCGCGGTGGCGGCGACTTCGTATACGAGAGTTCGTTGTGCGGGGTGATCGTGTACTGGGGCGGAAATTCCGTTGAGGTGTACACGTTGTCGATCACTTTCGTGCGGGGAGACTGCCCTTCGACATACGGCAAGAGCTGGGGCAGAATGGCCCGGGCGACCAGTTGGAACTCGGCGACTTCCCGCAGCGCGAAGCCGCGAAACAAGACGCCGCCATTAATATGCAACTGCAGGTTAAGCCAGTCGCGGTGAGCATTGATGTACTCGGCCAGAACGTGAGACGAAGGCGATTCTCCACCGGTCGGTTCGACAACGAGCGGCAGCAGTCCATGACCAGGCAAAGTTGACGTCTGAATCTCCATCATCTGACTCCTGAAAAACAGCGAACGGAACAGGCATCATGCGCCTTCGCATTATTCTTCGTGCGCCGATTCTCCCTGAAATCAGTTCTCGACGTGCCGAATGTTCGGGCCAAAGCAATTCGCGACGGCGCACAACGCCTCTGCGGACTGCGCAAATCAGGCAAACTGTGCCGGCTGTTCACAGGATTTGGCTGGCAACAATTGTGTCGAATTCGTCCCGTTATTTTGGGGTTCGATTGTGACGGAATTCGGGAAGGATGCGGTCACATCGCACGATTCCCCGATAAATTCGTCAGGAAACTACGTTCCGACAGTCCCCTGGAAAGCCTCTGGTATGGTGAGGGAAGCACCCACAGCACTGATTTTGACGGGCCTGCCGCGCACCGTCGCTCCCAGTGCGCCAGCGGCAGGCTTGGCCTTGGTTCAGGCCATCCGCCGGGATGTCAACCTGCGAATCGACCCGGGACACACCGGGCACTCCTCGGTGCCTGCAGTCAAGTTCCCGCCGGTTCCTGTTGGGCTGTTCGATTCGGCGCTGCACTTGGGGCGACTGTTTGAAACCATTGCCGAACATCGCGGCGCGGCCCCCGCATTGACGAATCGAACCGTCGTCTGGAGTTACCAGGCGTTACGGCAGGCGGCCCGATCGGTGGCCGACCGTTTGCAGTCTCAGCCGAACTTTCGGCCCGGAGATCGGGTGGTCGTCCTGCTGGGGAATTCTCCCGAATACATTGCGTCATTTTACGGAGTCCTGCTGGCCGGTGGTGTCGTCGTGCCGCTGGCCCCGCGTACTGAAGTGGGCATGCTCGGCGCGGTCCTCGACTCGACCGAGGCCGTTGCTCTGATCACCGACCCAGCAACCTGGAAAGTTCGTTCAGATCTGGCCGGTTGTCCGTCGCAGAAGTGTGATCTGGCCATGCCCCACGATTCGATGGCCGAGGCCCTCGACTTGCCGGGTTCAGCCAACGGTCATGA
>JAFEBR010000648.1 GCA_018242565.1 Planctomycetota bacterium
CCGGAGTCGCTTCGGCAGCGGCAGGCACCCCCGGCAAAGCCCGCCCCAACCCTCCAGACAGATGTCTGACCGGTCACGTCCTGCATGGGCACCCGGCCACCCCCCCACTCAACCCGACTCGGCCACCGAAACAGCCCCGCAGGGGTGAGAATCGAAAGCCCGGGGCGAGTGAAACGCACCCCTGGGAGGACGAACCCACAGACAACCCAGTCCCCACGGGGCGCGATGCCTCAGACGTCGCGTTCGTCGAATTGGTGTGCAGACCTCTGCAGCAGGCGTCGGCGGGCGTGGCCTCCCCGATCTCGGGAGTTTTTAGAACGGGAGCGCGGTTCTGGGGGCTGAAGATCCTGTGGACGAGGACGTCGTGCGAGCCTCGGGCTCACTCGCCCGGCGCGAGCCCGGCGGATCTTTCGGCGGTCTGGGAATGTCCCAGCGCCGGGGGCCGCAGCACTATCGACATGGGCCATGCTGGTGAACGAGGGGAGCACGGCTGCGTTGATTCACGAAGCGAGAAGTGCGGTCAATCGCACCGCTGCCAGAACGTCTACGGGCTGCATCGCCCAGCTCGGTTCTGGAGACAGTTGGCGGCCTGGCTCATTTCAGGTGATCTGTCAGAGAAAAATGAGGCAGCATGGCGACAAAAGCCGCGCCTTGACCTTCCACGGATTCCACGGCCAGCGAACCACCGCTTTCCTCGATCAACTGCTTCAGCACCGCGACGCCCACCACCGGATTCGCCAGATGCGCTGTCCCGGAACGATCGAATAACTCAAACAGGCGGGCTTGTGCGTCGCGACTGAACCCGAGCCCGTTGTCGACGATGCGCAGCTCATACCCCGGGTTACAGCGGCGCAGGCCCACTTGAATCCGCGCTTCGCCCTTGGTGGGATCGTTGTATTTCAGCGCATTCGAAATCAGGTTTTCGAGGATATGCCGCAATCTTTCCGGAAACCAGATGATCTGCTCGCAGGTCAATTCGAGCTGCAGCTGTACCTGATCCAATCCGGTCAGCCGTTGATGCCGTCGAAATAACTTCTCGACCAGCGGCCGAAAGGCAATATCCGCGACACGGTCCTCGCCGATTTCGGGATCATCGAGGTCCGCGAGCACCTCGGCGAATTTTCTGTTGAGTTCCTGGATCTCAGGCAGGGCCGTCGTCGGATCGCGGTGGCACGCCACGTCGATTTGTGCGACGGCGTCACGCGCCTCAAGCTGCAGCAGCCGACATTGCTTGCGCAATCGATCGACGGTGATTTCCAGACCGGCCACGTAAGACAGCACGCGAAAATCGAATGGACTCATAATGACGAGGGCCTCCTGGGCCCGTTCCGGACGTCGCCGGGAATGGCTCAGCGCGGGGGGGCGACCGATTCGGGATTTTTCACCGCGTGGCGGAGCGCTTCCGGAATCTCCGAGAAGGCGAGTTCCAGGGCCTGCTTCGCCTGGTGATACGCCAGGAGAACATTGGCGATCTGCTGGGCACCCGGCCAGTCGTCGCCGCACACGTCGTTTTCTGACGCGTGGCGTCGTCGGACCTCTTCGGGAAACTCACCGAGAATGCCCGTGACCTGCACGTGCTCCCAGTTCCGCAAGGCGGTGGCACCGCGATTGACGATTTCGGCAACACGCCGTGCCTGGTGAACGCTGGCCGTGTAGGCCAGCACCGCGTTCGAATACTGTTGGAGCGGGTCAGACATAGGTTGTTATTCCAGCTTTTCTCGCCGAGGCGATCGGACAGACTTTTTTGATTCCAGGTGACGACGGCGGTCGCGTACCAATTGGAACGGCATTCCCGCCAGACGCTCGTACCGTTCTCCGCGGATGAACCAGAACGCCAATCCGCCGACGTTGTGGCCCGGTTGTTGCGGCGAGGCCTGAGCGCGGACCCCCAGCGACCCTTTTCTTCCGGTCTTTTGCCAGCCCCGGGCTTCCATGATGATGCGCACGATCACGCCAATCGCCTGCCGCAGGCGTTGGCTGCGACGCGGATGCACGGCGGTGAGAAACCGATCGACGCTGGGCAGCGCTTCGAGTTCGCGGACGACGCCGGCCAGTGGGGGGCGATCATGATGGATTTCGGCATCTTCCATCCGCCGCTGGCGTTCGGCATCGCTGAAAAACGCCAGCACTTCGTCGAACAGGAGCGGTGCCGCGTGGACGACGTCGGCGAACGTGCGTCCCACGTGATGCTCGAGGAACTGCTCACGGGTGAGGGTGATCGACCGAACCTTTCTGGCCACGCTCATACTCCGGACTCCCTGGTACACATTCAATTATTGTAACTGCATAAATTGTATTCGCAAGAGCGCTTCGTCGGGCGGTGCCGTTGGGAACGTCGCAGCCCGGTGAGTGTCCGTCGTCAGCCGACGATGCTCCGCCCGTGCGAACCGGTTGGCGAACCCCATGTCGCCGCGAGGTGGCCCGGGCTGCTTTCGGCGGGCGGGCGGACTGGCGGCCGGCCCGACCCCGTTCGGACAAACTGTCGAGGTGGTGCCAGGGTGACGATCGCCGACGGGGACCACGGGGCATGTGTCCCTGCCGTTGCCGCGGGTGTCAGGGGATTGCCGACATGACGGATGCGAGATAGGATTATGTGTCGATGCTTTGAAATGACTCGGAACAGGGAATTCGTTGCGGAGTGGCTCGATGTACCGACTGAGCGGCGATTCGAAAAACAAAATCATCTTCGCGTTGATTGGGTTCATCATCGGGGGCCTCGACTTCGCCGCGTCGGCGCATGGTCTTACGGAAGTCGTGGAGAGCGCTTACAAGGCGTTCGTGGTCGCAGCGCTGTTGTTCACCGGGGAACTCGCGCTGGAGATTCGCGACTCGCTGACGGCCAGGAGCAAAGAGAAACAGGTCCGGAAATTTTCCCGCCGACATCCGAACATTACGGGAGAGGTGTGCGAGACTGTCTTTCAGGTCTTTGATGACTCGTTACGCTGGCGTGACGGACATTTTGTCGTGAAAGATTCGGCCCTGGCGATTCTCAGCTACGTGCATTTCTGGAAGATTCTCGTGGGCAAAATGAAAGACCTGCCGCGAGAGAAGCTGACCGTGATGACGGTCCACAGCCACGATATCGGCGTCTGGTTGAATAACGATCCGATGACGATGATGCTGCTGGAACTGCAGAAAGAGTTTTGCGAGCATGGGGGACAGATCACCCGCATTCTGTGCGGCGACGAGGCGGAACTCAGTCGCGCCCGCGAGGCGGCGGCCCGCATGGCGTGGAACGGCATGCAGGTCAAGTACTACGTGTATGATTCCGGCAAGAATACCCAGTACAGTTTTCGCTGGGATTTTGCGCTCGTCAAGGAGACCGGCGACGCCATCATCTGGAATTCGTTCCGGCCGCACATGGGACCAGGCGGCCCGATCGAAGAGGCCATTTACACCGATTCCGGGGAATACGATAAGCACGACCTGGCGGGCTTGTGGTATCAGATCCATAAATATTCCAAGGACATTACCGTTCGCGCGGACAGCGGCGCGGCGAACGATGACTATCACGAAAGCCCCGACCCCGTGCCGGCGGTGAGTGCCATTCAGGAATCGCCACTGCCCCGGTAGCTCGCACGGCGAGGTGGGCCTCTCGACGGCGCGCCCCGCACCCGGCCGACACCGAGTCAGAGGCTGTTTCGGGCGTGGCGCGGGCCGCGGCGACACGTCGGCGGAGGGAGTTGCAGTGGGCGGGGCACTGTTATTTATGTCCGCACTTTCTGGGCTGGTCCTTGTGGCAATTGACGAAAGGTCGATCTGCGCTTTCCCGCCATCATCCTGCCCCGGTAGAATCGCTGACATGTCGAAAATGCCGACCTACGACGAGATTCGCGAGCACGCACAGCCGCGATACCCGAGAGCAATCAAGAACTGCCACATCGCATACGTCAAAGCCCTGCACGGATTGACGACCCGGAAAGCGCACAACAGACGAAGCAAGGATTCCGTCTGTTACCCGTGCCCGGCAGATCTCCAGCCGCTAATTGAAGCCGCGCTACTGGCGTATGGTGTGCGCCTTCGGGGACACGTCAGCCGTCCCGCCGCGACTCCAGGCACCCGGCCTAAAACAAGCTGACCCACTACCCGCGCCTTTGATTTGCCGGTAATTGGCGTCGGAAAATTCCATTCCTGGGTGAGGCGACCCGCTACCCCGGCAGGCTAGGGCCGGGATAGAATCGAGGTTGTCCACGGAAAACGCAGCCAGCACGCGAGGGAGCAATGTTCGACGACATCAAGAAGGCGATTCAAGACGCAAAAAAGGGAAAAAAGATGGCGACTTTCCATTTTCAGATTCTGCTAAATGCCGCCAGGGTTCGCGTCGTTCCCCCAAAAGTTTTCTGCGAACAAATCGGCGTACCCCCGTCATACGCGACTGAAGTGAACAAGATGCTCGCCGTCGACGATCTGATGGGCGGAGGAGGCCGGCGGATCATTTGACCTGCCAAAGCTCCCGACAGACTTTGTCACATGCCACCTCAGCGCGAAGCTGTGGCGTCGTCGGCATAACTTGACGTCGCAACGCTTTACCGAACATCCACGCTCTGCCTGGGGAGGGGCTTCTGGATCCGCCGTCCGGTGCGCGAGGTTCACAACATGGCCGGGCAGGGTATCATAAGCTTCATCTGGGACTGGAGACTAATCCTTGCTCGCGAGGTCACCATGGAAAAATCCCTCCTATGGCTCGAAGAATGGCGTCGAAACGTCGGAGCGGTCAAAGCAGCATCTGATTGGCGAGAGTATCACCGCTGGTTATGGAACTCTTGGGCGGGGGTCGGTCGGCAAGTCGCGCAAGAATTGAATCAGATTCTGGGCTTGAGTGGTCCTGAAGTAGGGTTGCAACCGGACTTTCCTTGCCCGTTGATCGGCGATTTGGAACGAGCAAAGATCTTATTTGTAAACATTAACCCGGGTTGGAATCCGAATATCAATCCGAAAGAGGATTTGATCGTCCGGACGAGCGAGCAGGATTCGTGGGAGTTCTTCCGAAACTTTTTTACAAGGTTTCCAGCAGAAGTCGGCCCCAATCGGTGGTGGGCTGCCAATCTCGAATACGCTTGGCGTATTGTGGAAGAGTCGCGCCCGTCCCGGCTGAATGAATGGGCCAATCATCACGTCGCTGCGATCGAACTCTTCCCACTTCATTCCGCCTCCGCGAAATTCTTGATCGGCAAGGCACGCCATCCAGATCAAATCCAAGTGCTCAAGGCCCTCGAAGCTGGCAGGCGCGAGACTTTGCTGGCGGCGGTGCGAAACAGGGCTCCTGTGACCATTGTTGCGTCATCGGGCGGTGCAAAATTCGTCCACGAGGCTGCATCTGACCAAGGATGGGATTTGCCAATACGACTGTCATCGGCTCCGCCGAGATCGAGTGCCTACGTTGTGGACGAATGTGCGATCGCCGCCGTCCCACAACCACTGAACTATCGCTGGAATCCGCTGTCTGAAGAGCAGGTTGCCAAATGGATTCGCGAGATAGGAGATCGAAATAAACACGACGTTGGACAGAAAACATTGCCTGTCCGGCGTGTCCTGGAAGCTGACAGGATGGAATTCGTACTTGTTACGCCGGGAGAGTTCCAGATGGGAAGCCCGGATCACGAGCTCGCCCGAGATCAGAGTGAAGATCAGGTTTGGGTCCAGTTGACCAAGCCCTTCAGGCTGGGGACCACGGTCGTCACCCGAGCGCAGTGGTTTGCCGTTATGAATTCAGTACCGTGGAAGGAGAATGTCACCTACATTGACAGCGACCGGACGGATATCCCTGCAACCGAAGTAAGCTGGGATGACGCACAGGAATACTGCCGACGGCTCGGACAGATGCACGGCCGAAAGTACCGGCTGCCGACCGAAGCCGAATGGGAATTTGCTTGCCGAGCGGGAACGACAACCCGATTCAGTTTCGGAAACGAAGAATCCGTGCTTACCGACTATGCTTGGTTTGGCGAAAAACTAAATGCACAGCCGCATCCCGTCGGGCAAAAGAAGCCGAATCCAATCGGCTTGTTCGATATGCACGGTAACGTGTCGGAATGGTGCGAAGACGACTATGTTGGCTACCCACGCACGCTGCCGGGCGGAACCGATCCAGTCGTACGAAACGTCGGAAGCGCTCGCTCCCTTCGAGGAGGAGCTTATTCATCGAAGTCCGGTCAATGCCGCTCAGCGTCTCGCGCCAGACGTGATCACCATCAGCGGCTGAAATACGTCGGATTTCGGATTGCCTTTGATTCGGCATAATGCCGAAAGGTCAATCGTTGCCGAATGCTTACGTCCGAACGACCGGCAAGAAAATGTTCCGCCTGGACGCCGCGCCCAAATCGACCGATATCCGAACCTAAACCAGGTGTTTTTGCAGAAGATTCGGCCCGATTACCGTGGAATTCTGGAAACACGTCGCGGCTGTCGCCGCAATTACGCGGATACTTGGCTGCCAGAGACCGTTTCTGCTCGCTCGGTTAGATGTCGGCGAATTCGACGAAAGGATGTGTCTCCGCCTTCGCTTTTCAGCCATGCTTCCAGCGGTGTAGAATTAGGGCCGTCGACGTCACGTAGCCAGCACATGGGGGAGCAATGTTCGACGACATCAAGAAGGCGATTCAGAACGCAGAAAAGGGAAAAATGATGGCGACGTTGCATCTTGAGGTTTTGTTAAATGCCGCCAGGGTTCGCGACGTTCCCGCAAAAGTTTTCTGCGAACAAATCGGCGTACCCCAATCCTACGCGACTGAAGTGAGCAAGATGGTCGCCGTCGACGATCTGATGGGCGGAGGAGGCCGGCGGATCATTTGACCTGCCAAAGCTCCCGACCAGACTTTGTCACATGCCACCTCAGCGCGAAGCTGTGGCGTCGTCGGCATAACTTGACGTCGCAACGCTTTACCGGACACCCACGCTCTGCCTAGGGAGAGGTCCTGTGGTGCTTCCGACCGGTGTCGGATGTTCACGTGCATTCGGGATGTATCGGAGCCAAACCTGATCCCAAGACGTGCGACGGCTGGCTGAGCGCCCAAACAGTAAGAACTGTTCAGGAGCAGCGTGCG
>JAFEBR010000064.1 GCA_018242565.1 Planctomycetota bacterium
GACGCAATCCGATCATCAACAACCACAAATGAGTTGTATGTTCGATAAAACAGTGCCCAAACTGTCTCATAATCAAAATCTCCGTTATCGTTGTCGAAATTTGCGAGCAAGCTAAACCGGAAGTCGGCTGGCATTGGAAGCTGATGCCGCACCATCCGCAAAACGAAACGTAGTTGACGAACGCGACACCCCTGCGTTCGGTCGCGAATGGATGCTGTCTCAAGTCGCCAGTTGTCCAACGCCTCTAGAAGATCGCAAGGTGGGCACTGACCCGTGCCCACAACAACCACGTCTGGATACACCATTATTCCAGCCTCACCAGCAAGCGAGTTGGGGACAAAGTTCAATCGCCAAAGCGGAAAGTCACAGAGCAGTGTTTTTTGAATATGCCGAATAAAGTCGCCTGTAATAATTGAAATGTATACAATTGGAACTTCCAATGTGCGATCAAAATCCTCAACGAGCCCAGCCGTCTCACCGCTCTGGCGAAACCAGCCAACATCTTCAAACAATTGGCTTCCGAATTCGTCGATCAATGAACTATTTCGATCTTTAAAGAAGGACGAGAGATACCTATGTGCCATCGTTTTTACATCATCTACATCCTCGATCCTCGGGACTAACGATACAGAATCGAAGTACTGAAACGGATCAAGTTTCTCTCGCTTTCCAGTTATCGAAAAATAGAGCAGACGTCCATTCCGGGATCCAGCGTTGTACCGAACGAACTTATCGCTGCAGGAAGGCCAGTTCCTTCTTCCGTAATTTGGACAGTCCGTTTCCTCATTACGCATCCGAAAGCTTCCAGTTTGCTAGGTTTACATAGTCACGGCTGACTTCTTCGTCTGAAGGTGCTTACATCAACGCCCTCGTTTTACAGTCCGCAGCGACTGGCCGTCAAGCGAAGTGGTAACTACCAGCGTGGGCTGGCCTGATGTAACGGACGGGAATTTGGGCGGTTAGGATAAGGGTGGGGCCACCCACCTTATACTGGCTTGTGGACGATTTAGGAACGTCAGGAACTGGGGAAGTCTCACGAACAACCGATCGCTGCGGCTCGTGTTGGGAGTGTGAATGCCCGGTGCGGCGGACCAAAACGCTGAGTCCGGCCGAATTCCCGGAAGCATCGCTCAAGTCGGGACGACTGTTGCGCACGCCGTGATCGCTGACCGAAAACTGCGATCGACTGTCGGTGACGGGTTCGAAACCGGGGTGGTCGATTCTGTCTGTGGTTGTGGCTTGTGCCCATCGTGGCACGGCCAACGGCGACTGAGACCAGGGGTGGCCTGGGCGGTGCGGATCCCGGGCTGAAGATCTCTCGGCTGTGCTGGAGTCTGGGTATGCGGCCGCCTGGCTTTTGGGCTTCTTTAGTCAGCGACTCGAATTTCCCCGCGGTGCGTCGGAATTTTCTCCGAAAATCGTGAATCAACTTGAACCAGCCGTCTCCGCCAAGGACCAACCGTTTGAGAATCGGTGTCAGTTTTCACGGGATGACGCCGCGTGTGTCGTTTCGATAGTGCCGGCCCGTCCAATCGAGCAGTTGCAAGGACTCGCCGAACGACATCGGTAAGCAACCGCGGTGGGAAGCCCGGGGCGGTGGGGACCGGTTCGTTTGATACAGCTACGGTCAATTCCAGCGGGCTGAGCCACGCGGCACGGGAAGCGGCCGCCGTGGTAACGATCTCGGTCATTGCGACTGCAGACGGCTGTTTTGCGAACAGGACGGAGTGTCAACGAGCGCCGGGCGATTTCTGTGTCGTCCCTCTGTTCGACGCAATCGGGCAGGGATCTCAAGATCAAGTGGAAGTGATTGGGGATTAAGGCGAAGGCGAGCAGGTCGATACCAAAGCAGGCGGCCTGGAGTCGCAACTGGTCTTCGATCCAGACTTTGCGGTGATCGAAGTTTTTGCCAGAGACGGGATCATCGCCGAACAAAAAGCAGCGGCGGACGACGCGATTCATGACATGGACGATGGCGATTTCGCTCGGGGATAACACTTCGCCACGCGGCAAGCGAGCCCTCACGGTCTCCGATCAACAGTTAGGCCACAGAATGCCAACCCGGTTGTTGCCCCAAGGAGCACGACTGTACAAAACGCACTACTGTTCAGAATAATACACATTAGGGGACGTTTTGCAACCGTGACGCAGAAAAGTACTGTGTCCCCAAGTGTTCGAGAATATCATGGATGGCCCCATTCTTCTCTATTCTAAGGTGCTGGGGTAAGGCGCCCGACACGGTCGTTTTGTACTCCCGCTAAGTACTCGGACTCTGTGTACCAAAGCACATTTGTAAACTGCTCGTTATTGCAAAAGATCTGATGATACTGCAACCTGAAATTGTAATATCGCGATTTAGTAGTCGATCCGAGAAGGTAGGCCGCCAAAGACCGCCGCTCTTTGAGCAGGAGTAACCAGTCATTTCCAGCTTGCAAGAGACACCACATTCTTGTGTTCTCAAAACAGGCCTCAAATGCCCAACCGTAGAAGCTGTGCTGTTCTACTGCCGAACAACAATCTCCTTTTGCCCGAAGCTCTTCTGATAAGAATTCCGCGATTCCTCGTCCTCGTGGAACGACGGAATTTCCTTTCTCGTCCCACTCAGAATCGTCTGGAAAAGAAGCATCAAATGTTATGTAATCTCGTCGGCTCATTCGCGAGTCGCATTTTTCATTGTTAGTCGGAATCGTCTGTCACCAGCCAGTATATGCCGCGGGCTCCACCAAATGCAACGAGCCCGGCCCCCGCTAGCCTCGTTCGCACGGGTGTCCCGTACCATATTTGGCCGTACGTTCCGTATTTCTCAAGCCCAACTCGGGGACACTCCACTGTTGCAGTATATCCGATTCAACTTGCGCGTACCAAACTCTGCATTCATGGGGGATTCATCGCACACGCACTGTACCGGGACTGGCCTGTTTGACGATGCCTGGGCCGACGCTAGATGTTTCCGCGAGATTCGCGCGAATTCCGGGCAATCACGCAGGCATCAGGCGACACGCGGGGCGATGTGCGGGGCAACAGACGGCGCGGACCGGCGGGAACACAGCGAGTTGGCGACCAACCGGCAAGAACGACGGCCCTTGGAAACGCGACCGCATCCTGACGCCGTGACGTGGCAACACTCTCGAATTCGTCCCGGTGGCGAAGTCTTCATACATCTGGCGAGTGGCGGACGGAAAGTGATCGCGGTGCTGATTCAGCCGACTGGTGGCGCCATCGACTGTCGCGGGCGCTCCGGCCATTACGAAGAACCGCCGGCCAAAATGCTGCACCAGATCACACCCGCCCTGGCGATCGTTCCCGTTTGGGGCCATTTCCTGGGGCGTGGCCCCAGACTGGAACATGGGGACTTTTCAGGCCGGAGGACGGACGACACAAGTTTTTTTTGGCAACCAGTGAAGTTGCCGGGCCGGACTCGGGGGGGGGGGGGGGGGGGGAAAAAAAGACAAAACGGAAAAAGACACCCAGGCGGGGGGGGCGGGGAGGAGGGAGTCTCTCGATGTTTTGAGGCGGGGGGGGGGGGCGGGGCGGGGGCGCGGTGGGGGGGGCGGGCGGCGGGGGGGGGGGGGGGGGGGGGGGGGGGGGGGGGAACTACGAATCACACGCAAGAAAGACCCAGGCAAGGGGACCGCGGATGACGCGGATTTCACGGATGTTTTACGGCGGAGTGTGAGGGTTCGGCACGGGGCGATCGAGATCGCGGGGGGCCACGCTGTGGAAAAGACGGGGGGCCACAGATTAACACAGATGGACACAGATTTTTCGATCCTGGGGTGTGCGGTAAATGTAATCGGGGGGCCTGTGGTGCGGCTCAGCGAGGTACCCTGTTTGTAATCTGTGGAAATTGTGAAAATCTGTGGACCTTTTCCGTATGTCAACCGGACGATGGGGAGTGCAGTTGCCGGGGATTGGTGACATCCAGCGGTTGGTCGCCGTTGGTGGTGTGTCCCCATGTTTGGTCGTGATGATCGTTCCGTCGGCGATGATGCTGGCCTAGTTGGCGTTGCCGGTTTCGTCATCCAGCGAGGATGTGCCACCCGGAATATCCATTTCAGTTCCGTCGGAATTGAAATTTCCGGAGTACCCGCTGCAGGTTGAGATTTGCCGTCACGGGCCGATGGAGAAGACATCGGCCTGGCCAACGGTGCACAATGTACGTCGATGGGAGCGGGGCCACACATGGGCACGTGGTGTTGCTCGAATCAATCGCCGGCGCGGAGTAAATCCTCCCGCGATGAAAGGCCATTGTGGCTGGTGATTTAGAGGCGGACGAAATGTCGGGTCGTTGAGTTCCATCTGCACGCGCGCATATGTGTCAGACACGGCGCGCTGATCAGCCCGAGCTCTAATCGTCTCTAGGGGCAACCACCAAACAAATAATAAACGGCAACTCGCGATCTTGGTGCGTAAGCTGGAGCATCAGCCTCGCATTTGGCAGATTCCACAGTGAAAGCGCGTTAGCGTCCTGGTCATCAGGGAATCCCGATGTTGCAGGCCCACCCGAGAATGCGGGTTGTCCGATACCACTGGAAATCTGTTCGGTGCCAATGAGGAGATCGGTTTTGAACTCGTTCTTCATTTCGGCATATTCGAGGTCCTCGAGAAGATCGGGGTCAGAAGAGACCGCGACATTGATTTCGATTTGGATCGGAACATCATCATCGTGGTAGACGTTTGCCCGGAGATTCTCGCAGATACGGTATGAATTTCGATGCCCGACTGACTGCTCCTTGTTCCACCCGAGTGACAAGAATGTTGCCGCCAAGCCTTGGCAGTCCCACACCCATGTTTGTTTTGCGAGTAATGCGGCGAAGTCCGAGAGGTGCCTCTGAAATTGCATCAATTTGGCTCCGTTTACATGCCGATGCCAGGTACATGAAGTACTTTTTGTAGTCCACTGTCGAATTCGTCTTTGAAATACTCTGCGAAAACTTCCGCAAAATGCTGGCGAGCCGCGTCGTTGGACACGGCGTACCGAACGCCTTTTCCTTTAAACCTGGGGACACTCTACTTTTGCCACTTTTGGAGCATATCTGATTCCGCTTGCGCGTACCAAACTCGGCATTCATGGGGGGGCATCGGAGACGGATTGGGCCGGGACTGGTCCGTTTGACGATGCCTGGGCCGACGCGGCAGGATTCCGCGGGATTCGCGCGAATTCCGGGCAATCATGCAGGCATCGGGCGGCACGCAGAGAGTATTCTCGCGGCGACAGGGGACGCGGACCAGCGGGAACACAGCGGGTTGACGACCCGTCGGCGATAAAGAAGGCCCTTAGAGACGCGACCGCATCCTGACGCCGTGACGTGGCTACACACTCGAATTCGTTAGGGTGGCGACGTCTTGATACATCTCCATGGGCGCACTCAAACACGCCGGCAGAATTCCGTGATCGTCAGCCCGGACCGCTCCCAACGATTCAACCTCTCGCGCCATTGCGCCGCCGCTCCGTGACGATTGCTGCCACCAACCATGGTTTGGGCGCGTTCCCCCAAACCCATCGGCTTCTTCCGTCACCCGACTCGAACCGCTGTTCGACTGGATCGGCGGGACGCTTACAAAATGAGGCCTGACGGGGGCGGTTGACGCATCGAGACCAGGCAGAACCTGGCGCTATTGATAAGACGCTGGCACCGATGAAAAGGTCACGAAAATCAGCCGCGGCGCTGTGAGAGGCAGCGCCGCGGCAAGTTTCGATATCGTTCAGCAAGCTTTTTGCAGCGCCGCGGATCAACGATTCCGCAGGCGCTGATCAGCACATGCTGCGGTTTACACGGAGATGATGGTGAAGTTCAAGATCGTCCCGAAGCCGGTGACATTGGCCGGGTGAACTCGCAGAATTCCCCCTCCGCCGACAGCCCCGACCAAGACACCACCTGCGGAACCCACGACCTGGCTGTAACCCCAACCGGTGCCGGCCGCGATCTGGATGAGCGGCGTCTTGCCCAGCATCTGGGCATAAAACAACCCGGTGAACACGGCCGGCTGGTATCCGTTCCCGTTGTTAATGTCGATCTGGGCATTCGGGCCGTTCATCGTGACCGTGACCCCCGCGCCGAAATACGATCCGTTGATTTCAAGGTAGTCACGCCCGGTGACGCCATCGACAAAAGCCACGCTCGTCGCAGCGATCAGGGGATTGGTCATCAGGTTAATGATCGCCCCCAGCTTGAGTTGGGCTTCGTTGATCAAGACTTCGTCGACCCCGTTGCTGCCGGTGACGACTGTCGAGCCGTTGATCGCGACGCCATATCCCGCTCCATGGCTGGTGTCCCCGATCTCTACATAGTTCTGTACAAAACCTTCGTTGTCGGAAGCCACCCCGGCTGTTTTGGCCAGGTTCAGATTCAACGAACCCTTAACGGTCAGCACCGAATTCGTGTAATCGACTTTCGTCGCTCCGTAAATCTCGACGTGTGAACGGCCGGTCGTATTCAGGTTGTTGTTGTAAAACACGCTTCCGGCCACAGTCAGGAAACTGTTATTGCCATTCGCGTACAGCACGAAGCCGTTATGTCCGCTGCCGGTTTCAGTAACAATGATCGAACCGGCAACCGTCAGGCGTGAGTTTTTCGTGTCGGTGTAGATCTCGTCGTCGTGATAACCCGTCCCCGAACCGTTGATCGTGATTCCCAACCCTCCAATCTTCACAGCGGCGCCATCGGCGTGCACGCTGTTGTACTGAGTTTCGGAACCTGAGCTGGTAATCAAGACTCCGGCTGCGGAAATCGCGCCATGGGGATTGCCGTCAGTGTAGACATAGTTTTCGGTGTAGTATGAACCGGCCGAACTGTTGTTGGCCGAGATCTGGATCAGGCCGGTCGTGGTCAGTGCCCCATTGGATTCTGTGTAAACCTCGTTGTAGATATTCTTGGCCGCGCTGGGATTCGATTCAACGATCGTGATGCCCCCGCCGCCAATGGTCATGTCTCCATATCCGTCGTTGTAGACGTAGTCGTAAACATCTCCTCCAGTCGCCGTGGCCGTCTGCTTGACTCCGATTCCGACCGAGAACGTGGCGCCAGAGCCATCGTCGTAAACATAGTTTTCAAGATTCTGACCTCGGGCGGTCTGCAGAACCCAGCCCCCGATGGACACGTTGCCGTAATCGCTGGCGTAGACGTAGTTGTCGACGTAGTCATTGCCCACGCCCGTCTGGGTGACAGATCCCTTGATGGTCAATGCTCCCACGTCATCGTCATAGACATAATTCTCCGCCCCGTTGGTCAGTCCGCTGCCGGAAGCCATCTGGGTTACCGCTCCGCCGATTGTCAGATCGCCGTAATCCTCATTGTAGACTTCATTCTCAGAAAACACGGGGCTGGTGGCTGTCTGCGTGACAGAACCGCCAATCGTGAAGTCTCCATAGTCTGCGAGGTAAACGAAGTTCTCGGCATAAGCCGAGCTCCCCTCGCCGCCAAGCAGTGTGGGAGTCTGAGTGGCGCTGCTGGTCGCAGTTTGCGTGATCCCGCCTCCGATTGTCATGTAGCCAGAACTGCTATTATCAATCTCGTTTTCAGCGCTCCCAATGAGTGAAGACGCCATCTGGACAATACTGCCCCCGACGGTCAGGTTTCCTTCGGAGTCGGTGTAGACGTAGTTGTCGGCGTAGTACGACGTCTCCCCCACAGTCCCAGTGCTCGTGGCGGTCTGGGTGATGCCCAGTCCGATCGACACATTACCGCTGCTGTCGCTGTCGACTTCATTCTGGGCCCATGTCCGGGCCGTGGCCACTTGCGTCACTCCCCAGCCGATCGCAACGCTTCCGAGGTCGTCTGTGTAGACATAGTTGTCGGCCCAGTCGTCGGAACTGATCGCGGTCTGAGCGACACCCCAGCCGATCGTCAGATCGGCAGCGTTATTCATGTCGATGTCGTTTTCGGCTCGCCCCGCGCTGGCGGCCCATTGGGTGACGCCTTGTCGAATCGACAGGTCGCCTGAAAACTCGCCTCCGTCCCTGACCGAAGCCCCTGGTTCCTCATCAAAGTAACGGCCCACGCCAGTATAAATCTGGTTGACCGCGTGATCTTGCCCCCCGGTAATGGTCTGGGTGGCGCTTCCCCCGATGCCGATGTTACCGCCATTCGGGGTCCCGAAAGCGCTGAACGTCGGCTCCGAGGGACTGTATTGATCACCGGCGAAAAGATAATTGTAACTCGCACCGGCCCCATCCCTGATTGTCTGCGAGACGTTCAGGCCGACCGTCAGGTTGCCGACTGTGGCGACTTGGGAATTCTGCAGGGCGGTGAATTCGTTCCCGTTGCTGAGGCCAACAGCATAGACTTCGTTGTAACTGTCGCCCGTGGCTCCGGTGATCGTCTGCGCGATACTCAGGCCAATCGCGAGGTCGCCAGTGCCATCGACATAGACGTAATTGTAGCTGTCCGCGCCGCC
>JAFEBR010000649.1 GCA_018242565.1 Planctomycetota bacterium
CGCCAACCGAGCCATGACTGCCTCCGGTTTTCGATACCGAAACGGATTGACAGAGCCGCCGTTCCCGGCAGCCCGGCACTGTACTTAGTGCACGTATGGACATAATTACACAATATGCGAGACAGGTTTTCAAGAGAAATTCAAAAAAAAACGCTGTGTCCCCAGATTCGTCGATCATCCCTAAGACCGCTTGGCGGTCTACCGGCAGACCAGCCAGACGATGCCTATGGCAATGTGGGCTGCGGCTACCCCAGAATGCCAGCTAAGGAATGGCTGTACCGGTGATGGTCCCTGCCCAACGCACCGTCTGACAAACTGCTGTTGTGCCCGGGGCAGTTGTGAGAATGACTGCTCAATCTTTCGGTTTATCCTCACGGCCTCGACGCAAACGACGATCGGCCAGAAGAGCCATCCGGCCCCGCAGGCAATGAAGACCCACGGTCCCCACTGGTGGACGCCCATTAACGTATCCCTCCTTCTTTTTTACCACGGTCGCCCAGAATACCACGCCGGGTTTCTCGCGGTCAGTCATGGTTCATCGCGGGTTGAAGGGGTGAAGGGGGGCAAACAGCACGCGGCATTTGACGCACTCCGCCGAAATCAGTGACGGGAATCCATTCCACTTCCATTGATCCGACGAAAGAGTACCAGCTGAGAAACGATCGCAGCGGTTCCGGCCCATCGTTGGCGAATTGTCGCATCGGAACGTAGGCGCTCTTTGCGAGCGGAAGCATGTCCCTGCTGTCCAGCCAGCACGCCGGCCCAAAGCTGAGCACATACAGCGCCGGCAGTCCGACCACGCCCGCCAGCGTCCGCTTCGCCCACCGCTCCCGCCGGTTCACGATCCGCACGGTAAGCCAGACACAGAACGCGGCGAAGCTGACGGTCAGGGCGGGGAGGAGAATGGTCATCATTGCGCCCACGTCGGGAGTGTCACAACTAGGACCGCGAGAGTCACAATAAACATCGCCACAGCAGCAAAACTCGCCGGTTTGGCGCGGCGATTCATGATGCTGAAGGTCAGCCAGATTGCTACGGAAAAATCGGCAACGAACGTCAATTTGAGGACGATGAATTCGAGATCGTCGGTGTATGCCATGCCCGGCATCATACTCGCCAGGGAGCGGACGCGCGAAGACGAGCCTGCGCTGTAACTTTTCAACAACCCGACAGCGGAGGTAAAATGGGAACATGGCTTGGTTGCGCTTGCGAATGCCGACTCTTATCGAATTGCTGGCGATAATTGCGATCGTCGCAGTCATCGCGGCATTGCTAATTCCGCCGGCCAAATGGGGCGGCAGCGGATCTATTCGAATTCCAGTGCGAGTGCTGGTCTTCGATGCATCCCGCGGAACTCCGATTGCGAATGCCCGAGTCGCGATGTTTTACGCGCCACCGTTGCACGACATGAAATGGCTCGAAGAAAGCCCCGATTTGTACGACTCCACGAATCGAGCCCGCCATGACGGTGTCGGTACGACCGACGCGGACGGTGCTGCCGTCATCGAATACGAATTTGCGACTCTTGCCAGCTACAATAATCCGACGTGGCGTGCACGTCTCCAATCGGCGTGGGTGCACGTGCAGGCCGACGGATTTGGAGGTGCCGTCATTCCTGTTCGATACGAATCCGAGCCGACCGCCAAATTGCGAGATCAAAAGGAGCTACTGGTGACGATCGGCCTGACTCCAGAACGGTGAAGCCCAGTGACTTACTCGCTTGCCTACCCAATATTTAGGGTGTCGTGTTGAATGCCAATTACACGATCACATCGAAGCGGGTCAGTTCGATTCAAGCGTGTCGCCTGGTGTCTGGCCGGTAGTGGGTCAGTTTGATTCAGACGTGTCCTCTGGAGTTGCGGCGGGAGGGTTGACGCGGCCGAACTCCAAGAACTCTTTCTCGTGTTCTTCGAATGATTTGAGACCGATCCAGTAGCCGCCAGCGGCAAAGAAAACCACGAAGCCGATCATCAGAGGATCGAATTCACTCTTGAAGATTATCCGGCCGCCGACGAGTCCGAGCGACATCAGGCCACCCCAGATCATTGCGCCGTTAATCAGTGCAAATCTTCTGCGGCCCCCCGCTCGCGCCTGGCTCCAGTTTTCGCTGGAGTATCGAAGCCACCTGGTTTCCCCTTGCTTGTCTGCCATACCCCAATTCTACCACGGCGGGAGGATGACGGGAAAGAGGTTTCAGGCCGCGTAGGACAATAAGTGTGGGTCACACCAGCAGACCAAGAATTAAGCATACCGCGACAAAGGGAAATCTCGAGTTTGCCCCATTTCGGACGCCTGCCAAACGTGATTCGCTTCGACATCGAGGCAAGTCAGCCA
>JAFEBR010000650.1 GCA_018242565.1 Planctomycetota bacterium
CACGGCGGAATTTGTGCCGAAAATCGTGTATCAGCTTGGGGAATTTGGGGGCACCCATGACATCACGGACCGTAAGTCACTGGAATCGTGCGGCTTACGATCTGCCAGTTTCCGGCGATGGTGCGGCGATATGATGGATGGTCCTGAATTCCTTCCTCGGACGATGGGGGCGCACCGGCTCGTGAATTCTGGTAAAATCGCGCCGGAATCCCGCGATGACGACCCTGGAAATCGAGCAGATTCAGGCGTCCAGCAGCCGCCCCAAAAGGATTTACTCATGACGATCACAGTGGAGTTGGACGAGAAGACCGCCGCCACCATTCAGCAACTGGCGACTTCCGAGAACCGTCCCGCCAGCGATGTGATTCACGACGCGCTCGCAGCTTACGTGTCAATTCGCCGACCGGCGTTTCCGAAAGGAACGGGCAAGTACCATAGCGGCCGCTCGGACACGTCGGAACACGTCGATGAGATTCTGCGGGAGGCAGTCCGGGAGGGGCAATGGCCCTGATCTGCGATACGAGCGGGATATTTGCACTCTACGATGCGGACGATGCCCATCACGAGGCGATCATTGCGGTCGTCGCCGCCGAACCCGGCCCGTTGTTCATACCGGTGATTCTGCTCGCGGAGATCGACTATCTGTTAACCGTGCGGCTGGGAATTGCCGCGGCGATCGACTTCACTGATGCGGTCGCGCAAGGTGAATTCACTCTCGTTCCGTTGACGACTTCAGACTTGGCGCGCTGCCGTGAATTGATGGTCGAATATCGAGATCTGGAAATCGGACTGGCAGACGCCACGATTGTTGCCGCTGCCGAACGGCTGGGGATGCCCCGGCTCCTTCCCTTGGATCAACGTCATTTTCGAACGATCAAACCCGGTACATTCTCGCATTTCGTGATTCTTCCGGCCGATGCACGGATAGACTGAGACACAGCACTTTAAGTGTCCAAAAGTGTTGTGTCCCCATGTTCCATCGAGTTCAAGTGTGGGGCCACCCACGTTATAGTGACGTTTGGTCGATTTCGGAACGTCAGGAACTCGGGGAGTCTCACGAACAGCCGATCGCTGCGGCTCGTGTTGGGAGTGTGAACGCCCGGAGCGGCAGAGCAGAACCTGAGTCCGGCCGATTTCCCGGAGGCATCGCTCAGTGTCAGTCGGGACGACTGTTGCGCGCGCCGTGATCGCTGACTGAAAACTGCGATCGATTTTCGGTGACGGGTTCGAAACCGGGTTGGTCGATTCTGTCCACGATTTTGGGTTGTGCCCCCGTGACACGGCCAACGGCGACTTAGACCGGCAGTTGCCGAGGCGGGGCGGATCCCGGGCTGAAGATCTCTCGGCTGTGGTTGAGTCCGGTCATGCGGCGGCCTGGAGTCGCAACTGGTCTTCGATCCAGATTTTGCGCTGATCGAAGTTTTTGCCCGAGACCGGGTCATCTCCAAATAGGAACCAACTGCAGACGGCGCGATTCATGACCTGGACGATGGCGATTTCGCTGGGGGAAAACGCTTCGCCACGCGGCAAGCGAGCCATTACGGCCTCAAATCATCAGTTCGGCCACAGAACTGCCAACCCGGTTGTTGTCCCAAGGAGCAACACTGTACATCACGCCATACTGTGCAAAATGATACACGTTTGGCGCAGATTTGCAATTGTGTCGCCTCAAAGTGGTGTGTCCCCGTGCTCCCGTGTTCGACAAACGGCATCACTCGGTGCCAATGTGACTGGCTAAGTCTTGCCTTGTACGCCTCTCGCATTCGCGACCTTTCTCCAGATTTTACCGACGCACGTGTGTCCCCACCTTTTGCGAAAACAGCGGTCGTTTTCTCGGATGGTCATAGAGTCTTTGGCTTGGATCGCGTCGATCAGACTCTGATTGCATGACCGGTAAACCCACTTGGCTCGATCGATATTAACTGGGTACGCCTGCAGGTTATAGCTCATACGAATCCATTAAGAGGCAGTTTTATCGTGAGCGCCTTCCCACGGAATATCGACTCGCA
>JAFEBR010000651.1 GCA_018242565.1 Planctomycetota bacterium
GATCCATGACCCCACCGATACGAAAAAGCACGCTTACCTGGCGACAACGGCACGTGGTGAGCGGATTTACCTGGCCCGGGAACTGATTGACGCGGATGTGGTGATTTCCGCCGGCGTCATTGCCTACGATCCGCTGCTGGGATATCGCGGTACGAGCAGTGTGTTTTATCCGGGACTTTCAAACACCGAGGCCATCAGTCGGTCACGAGGCGAAGGACACAGTGAACTGGGGCCAGACGACGAACGGCCCCTGCGGCAGACGATTGATGAGATCGCCTGGCTGCTGGGGACGCAGTTCAGTATCCAGGTGCTGCCCGCGGCGGGCGGCGGAGTCGCCGAGATCATTGCCGGAGCCCATGACAGTGTGTTTCGGAAAGGGAAAAAGCGGTTGATTGGCGCCTGGCAACTGGCGCTGCAGGACCGGGTGGAAATCGTGGTGGCGGCCGTGGATGCCGATATAGCCGGGCACGGCTGGGAGCAGATCGGCGCCGCGCTGGCCACGGCCCGGCGCCTGGTCGAAAAGGGGGGCAAGGTGGTCTTGCTCTCGGAGTTGCAGGCTGAGCCGGAAATCGGCATCGACATCATCCGTCAGAACCGATCGCCCCGCGCGGCGCTGGCTCCGATCCGCAAGCAGGCCCCGGTTGACATGCTGGCTGCCACGCAGTTCGCCATGACGGCCGACTGGGCCCGCGTCTATATCTTGAGCAAACTCTCGCCGGAATTCGTGGACGAACTGTTCATGGTGCCGTTGGCCAATGAGAAAGAAGTTCAAAAACTGCTGGGGGACAACGGCACCTGTGTGATTCTCGACTCGGCCCAGCATGTGTATGGGACGGTCGTTCACGACTGAGTCGGCGTCGCCCGCTTTTCGGGTGCCCGGCTTAAGGCTTGAATCTCGTGTCTGGACGCACCGCTGGGCCTGCGCTGAATCGGCGCACGATGGTCGTGTTAACCGGGCACGCCCCCCGCCTGTTCGATCTCGCGAAGCACTGTGGCCAGGCGTTCCAGCGGAATGCCGATGACGTTGGACAGACTGCCGTCGATGCGGGTGACAAACGGGTCGTGGGGCAATTGCAGGCCATAAGCTCCCGATTTTCCCTGCCATTCGCCACCGTCGAGATACCACTGCAGTTCATCGTCGGTCCAGGCCCGCATCGCAATCGACGTGTGCTCACAGCCTGTCCAATGCAATTGATCGCGGGTCCGCATGAGGCACCAGCCGGTACAGACTTCATGGACCGTGTTCGACATGGCCGACAACATGCGCCGGGCGTCGGCACGGTCACGGGGCTTGCCAAAGATCTCACCCGCGACCACGCCGACCGTGTCGGCCGCCAGGATGAGGCCTTCGGCTCCGCGTGCCCGCACGGCGCGCGCTTTCATGATGGCGATGTGCATCAGACCGGCATCAAAGTCACTAAAAGAGGCCGGATCGGGTTCCGCCAGATCCGCCGGCATCACCAGCACGTCATAGCCTGCCGTGCGAAGTAATTCCAGACGATCGGGAGACTGACTGGCAAGAATGAGACGCATCAGCAAAGCCAGAAGGAAGAGTGGAAAATGCTGTGGACCTGCCATCGGCCCTGTTGTTACCAACCCGTGGCACGATCCGCGGAGCCCAGAGGGCAGGGGAATTCACGGGGGCCAAGGCGAAAGATACAGAATTCCTGATGTGAGTGACAGCACGGGTCAAGTTCCTCTCACTTCGCCGCCCCGATACAATGTGCGAACACGCGGGTCGAATCTTTCAGGTAGAGAAATCTCGATGAGTGAGTACGCATTACGGATTCTGGACCGCCAGAAGGAGGTCTATTCTGAGGAGCATGACGGCGAGTTGGAACTGGGCCGGCAGCAACCCAACGAAGCCGGGCCGTATCATCGGAGCCAGGCGGGGACGACGCAGCGCCTGGTGATCGCCCCGATCGAAGAACGCAAAATCGCCCGTCGGCAACTGATGGTCCGTCCGCGTGAAGAGGGCCGTCTGGAACTGTCGAATTTGAGCAGTGTGTCCACCGTCTCGCTGGTTGGAGGAGAGCCGATTCCGCCGGGGGCCACGGCGCTGGTCAATCTTCCCGCTCGACTGGTGTTTACCACGGACCTCGAATTGGTCTTTGACTATTCATCCAGTTACGTCGAATTGAACAGCCTGGCGATGATGACGATGCGTCCCGGGGCGTCGATCGGCGATATCAGCGAATTCTTCAGCGAGCAGTCGCGCAAACCACAGACCGCGCGTGATTCCGAAGACTTGATTCGCGCGCTCGAAATGATGATGGACGTCTTTCAGATGGCCTCGACGGCGTCGGATTTTTATCTGCGCGCCTGCAAAGCGGCCGTCGATCTGGTCGGACTGGACAGTGGCCGCATTCTGCTGCCCGAGGGTGAGAAGTGGAAGGTGGTTCAAACCATCACCGCGGACAAGGCGGAAACCGGTGGCGTCAGTCGGTACGTCGTGAATCAGGTTCTCAGGCACAAGAAGACCTTCTGGAATTCCGGGTTCAATTCCCAGCGTCCCAGCGAAAGCCTGGGTGACGTGCAGGCCGTCGTGGCCGCCCCGGTGCTGACCAGCGGTGGCGAAGTGATTGGGATTCTCTATGGCGAGCGACTGCTCAACTATTCGCCAGAGCAGCGACAAGTGGTGGAGATGACCCAACTGCATGCACTGCTGCTGGAACTCGTGGCCTGTGCCGTGGCTTCGGGACTGGCTCGTCTGAAAGGTGAAGACGCGGCCCGGCGTTTGCGCCTGCAGTTCGAACAGTTCTTCACCCCGACACTGGCGCAGCACCTGGAATCGCATCCCGACATGCTCAACGGGCGCGATGCCAACGTGACGGTGCTGTTCGGCGACATTCGTGGATTCAGTCGCATCGCCGAGAAAATCGGCGCGGCCCGGACGTTCGACTGGATCAACGATGTCATGGGGGCCTTGTCAGAAAGCGTGCTCAAGCACAACGGCGTCCTCGTGGATTACATCGGCGACGAACTGATGGCGATGTGGGGGGCGCCGGAAGAGCAACCCGATCATGCACGGCGGGCCTGTCAGGCGGCGATCGACATGATTGAAATGATTCCGTCGCTGAACGAACGCTGGAAGTCAGTACTGGATGTGCCGTTCGATATTGGCATCGGCATCAATTCCGGGCCGGTGCGGGCCGGCAACATGGGGTCGCATCGGAAATTCAAATATGGCCCGCTGGGGAACACGGTCAATCTCGCCAGCCGTGTGCAGGGTGCCACCAAATACCTGAAGTCACGCCTGATTGTGACCGGCAGCACGGCCGAGGCCCTGGGGCAGGACTTCCTCATGCGCCGTGTCGCCGACGTGCGCGTCGTCAACATCGATCAGCCCGTCAAGCTGTATGAACTTCCCTGCGGACGGTTTCCCAATGCCAGCGACATCTGCCGCAAATATGAGCAGGCTCTGGAGTTTTTCGAAAAACGGGATTTCCGTGAAGCAGCCCGGATGCTGACGACTCTGCTGACTTCGGAACTGGATGATGGTCCGTCGGTCATTCTGCTGTCGCGGGCCGTGCAGGCCATGGTGGAAGGGGCCGGACCGCAGCATCCCGTCTGGCAGTTGCCTGGCAAGTGAGGCGGCTCACCGCAGTTGTTCGATCAGATCGAGCATCATTCGTAATTGGGCTGTTCCCCCCATGGAATCGGCGAACTGTTTGACCGCGAGCAGGCGGGCAATCAGAGGTTGCAGGGCGGGGTTGACGGGGTCGCCACGCAGCGGCGGACTTGCTTCGTGGGTCTCGGGGCCGGTCCTTTGCTTATTGCGCCGGCTGTATTTGACCGCGTTGATCAAACCCAGCTTGACGGTGATTCCGGCCGCCTTGAGCCCTGCTTCAATCTGCCGGGGGGTGGCCTGGGGATGTTCGGCCATGTACTGACGGATCGAGGCGCTGCCGCTGACCGCGGGCTTTGGGGAGGCCGCATTCTGAGAGGCTTCAGCGTTGGCGGATGCTGAATCGATCTCGGCAGAGGTCTGGCGGGCCTTACTGTATTTCACCACCTTGGCCAGGCCGAGACTCACTGAAATTCCCTGGGCCTGCAGCGCTGCGACAATCGCCGAGGGGCGGGCGCCGGGATTGGACTTCAGATAGTTCCGGATGGCATCGGACTTCGAACCGAAATGTTCAGTCGCCATAGGGAGTGCCGTCGAGAAGTCGCCAGGGGGGCAGGGAACTGCCCAGTGCCTGCAGTCTACCGGGCACTGCCGGAAACAAACAAGACAGGCGTGATCGATGTTGTTGACAAGCGCCGAATGTCATTGCGGCCGCGTACAAAAATGCGCCGCGCTGAACGCCGTGGTGTGTGCATCTGAAAAGTGGGGCAGTTACCGTCACGTTTGCTGGTTCTGACTGTTCCCGAAAGTCGATTGGTGATCGAGCACCGGCCCCAAAGTCGTGGATCGCTCCGTCGATCCAACGCCCTTTTCAATTCTCCCAATTCGCTACGCGACAGTGACGAACAGAGGTGCTGCGGCGCAGTTGCCGAACAGCCCCGAAGCGGGCGAGATTCCCCTGCGAGGTTCGGCATGCCGCATTCACTCACGCACGTGCTGTGACACATGGTCTTCAGCACCGCGAACGCGCTCCCTTTCTGCAAGTTCCCGTGATCCGGGAGGAAATGAATGTCGAATCATCATCCTGGGCCCGGAATTCGACGAACGCGATGTCCGGGATTGAGGAATCTCGCCTCGGTTGGGGCTGGCACTGCTGGAGAAATTTGCCGCTGCGAAGGCGACTCCTCACATCTGAGGTTGGCTGATCCGCCGCTCTGAAAAGCCATCCAATTTTCCCACGTTCACGTGAGCCGGCTGTTGGCTCCCAAGATTCCACCCACTTTTCCGATGCATCCAACGCCATGCGGCCGGCCTCGTCGCGCGTGCGGTTCGCCATTGCCCGTGTTATCATTCGAAGATTCCCTCCGCGTAATGCGCTTACCCATTTCCCGGCTGGCCGGGAGCCCTCCTGAATCAGCAACGCCATGCACTCGAAAAAATTGTCGCTGCTTGTCGCACTTGTTCTTTCTCTGGCGTTGACCGTAAGCCAGTCTGTACAGGCTCAAGAAGCGGCGGAACTGCAGGCGCTGGATCGATCGTACGCGACCACGATTCGGCCGTTACTGAAAACGTATTGTCAGAAATGCCATTCCGATGCGTTGCCCGAAGCTGACATCAGCCTGGAACCGTTTGCGACGCTGGCTGACATCCGCAAACAGCCCACGACCTGGATCAAGATTCGGGAGATGCTGGACAGCCGACAGATGCCTCCGGACGCATCGAAACAGCCGACCGATGCCGAGCGGAGCCAACTGCGAAACTGGGTCCGCGATTATCTGCTGATCGAGGCGCGGGCTCATGCCGGCGACCCGGGTAAGGTTGTGATCCGCCGCCTGAGCAATGCCGAATACACCTATACTGTCCGCGATTTGACGGGAGTGCCGAGTCTCGACCCGGCCCGTGAATTTCCTAAAGACGGGGCGGCCGGCGAAGGATTCACGAATGCGGGGAACGCGCTGGTGATGTCTCCGGCGCTGATCACCAAGTACCTGGACGCCGCCAAAGACATCTCGGCACATGCCGTGTTGCTGCCCGACAGCATTCGCTTCTCGCCTTCGACCTCGCGGCGCGATTGGACCGAAGAAATCCTGGCTCAAATCCGGCAGGTGTATCGCGATTACACCGATCCGACCGGCGGCACGCGGGTCAATCTGCAGGGGATCGTTTCGGAGACGAATACCGGGGGGCGCATTCCGCTCGAAAAGTACCTTGGGGCCACGATTCTGGAGCGCGAACGCCTCACGAAGAAAACCGCGACCCTCGAACAGGTGGCGACTGAACATGGCCTGAACGCGAAGTACTTGGGGCTGCTTTGGGCCAGTCTGAACAGCACTGAACCGTCGCTGGTTCTGGACGGAATTCGGGCTCGCTGGCGCAGTGCCCAGCCTGAGCACACCAAGGAATTGGCAGCTGAAATTGCCGCCTGGCAGAATGAACTGTGGAAGTTTGCCACCGTGGGGCATATCGGCAAAGTGGGTGGCCCGAAAGCCTGGATGGAACCTGTCAGTCCGCTGAGTGCCCGGCAGGAAATCCGCTACAAAATTCCGGCGGCGGCCGAATCAGGAGACGTCACCCTGGCGCTGGTAATCAGTGATGCGGGGGATGGCAATGACCACGATTTCGCGATCTGGGACAACCCGCGGCTGGTGGCGCCGGGACGCCCCGATTTGCCGTTGCGCAGCGTGCGTGCCCTGACGCGCGACCTGGAACTGCGACGAGTCGATCTCTTTGCGAAAACGGTTGCCTACCTGGCGGCTGCCGACGAGGCCGCGGCTTCCAAGGAACCGGCCGACACCGCAAACCTCGCGGCCAAACATCAGCTTGATCCGTCGGCCCTGGGGGCCTGGCTCGATTACCTCGGAATCGGTGGCAGCGGCCCGATTACGGTGGAGGGGCATTTCACCACGAAAATCGGCAAGGCATCGGGCTACGAATTCATCAATGGCTGGGGTAAAGATGAAACGCCGCTGCTCGTGGCGAATTCGTCAGATCAGCACGTGCGGATTCCCGGCAACATGAAGCCGCATGGCGTGGCGGTTCATCCCTCGCCCACCTTACGGGCGGCAGTCGGGTTCCAGAGTCCCGTTCGCAGTGCCCTGCGGATCGAAGCCCGCGTCACTCATGCCCACCCCGAGTGTGGCAATGGCGTGACGTGGTCACTGGAGCTGCGCCGGGGCGCGGTACGTCAGCGGCTGGCCACGGGCATTGCCCACGGCAGTAACGAAGTCAAAATCGGACCGTTTGAAAATGTGGCGGTGCACACCGGGGACGTGGTGTCGCTGCTGGTGGGTGCGCGCGACGGCAACCACTCGTGCGACTTGACGGCCGTTGATCTCAAACTGTCGGAATCGGGAGAAGCGGGGCGGGTCTGGGACCTGGCGGCCGATGTCTCTGGCAACGTCCTGGCGGGCAATCCGCACGCGGACAAACTGGGAAATGCCGGTGTCTGGCATTTCTACGTCGAGCCGGAATCGGGCAGCGGCGCGTTTGCCCCGGTGATTCCGCCCGGTTCGGTACTCACTCGCTGGCAGGCGGCCTCGAACGCAGGTGACCGCCAGAAGATCGCGGCCGAAGTGCAAAAACTGTTGACGGGAGAGCCACCGGCCGCCAAGGACAGCCCCGATGCCCAACTGTACAAGCAGCTCGCCTCGTTCGGGGGACCCTTGTTGCGGTTTGGTCGGACGGCGTCGGCAGCGGGTCCTGAAACGAAATCCGCCGAAAGCCCGGCTCCCCGGACGGCAAGTGGTGCCGACTACGGACCTGATCCGGCACTGTTTGGAAAGCACCCGGATGGGACGGCCCTGGATGCCAATAGCCTGTGTGTACGGGCCCCTTCTGTCCTTGAGATTCGACTCCCGGCGGACCTGGTGGCGGGCAGCGAGTTTGTCGCCGCCGGCTATCTGGATGCCCGTACCGGCGCGGAAGGCAGCGTGCAGTTGCAGGTCCTGCCGAACCGGCCGGCCAATGGTTCAGGGCTGTTGAAAAGTAACACCACGGTCACCGTAGCCAACGGGCAGTGGTCGGCCGATAATCGCCGCACGTCGTTCGGGACGCCGATCATCGTCAGTGAAAAAAGTGCCGCCCGGCAGCGGGTGGAACGCGCCTTCAGCGAATTCCGCGATTTGTTTCCCGCCGCCTTGTGCTACACGAAAATTGTCCCGATCGATGAGGTCGTGACGCTGACGCAGTATTACCGTGAAGATCAACACCTGGCCCGGCTGATGCTGGATGATGCTCAGAAGGCCCGTCTCGACCGTCTGTGGGACGAACTGCATTATGTCAGTGAAGACGCGCTGACCGCGGTGGATGCACTGGCGCAGTTAATTCAGTATGCCACGCAGGACGCCGATCCGAAGGTTTTTGAACCGCTGCAAAAACCCTTCGCCGAGCGGGCTGCGGCGTATCGCCAGCAACTGGTCAACGACGAGCCACGGCAATTGACGGCCGCTCTGAAGTTCGCCGACCAGGCGTACCGCCGGCCGCTGACCTCGGCAGAAGGCCAGGAATTACGGCAGTTGTACGGGCGGTTGCGCAGCGAAGAGTTGCCCCACGATGCGGCGATCCGCCTGGTCCTGGCCCGTGTGTTGGTGTCGCCAGCGTTTCTGTATCGACTAGAAAGTCCGGGGGCGGGGACGAAATCCACTCCCGTGTCGGATTGGGAACTGGCCTCGCGCTTGAGCTACTTCCTGTGGTCTTCGCCGCCGGATTCGGAACTGCGCGCGGCGGCCGCGGCCGGCAAACTGCACGAGACCGCCACGCTGCTGGCGCAAACCCAGCGTATGCTGCGTGATCCGCGGACGCGTCGGCTGGCTACTGAATTCGGTTGTCAGTGGCTGCACATTTATGAATTCGATCAACTCGACGAGAAGAGTGAACGGCACTTCCCCGATTTCATCACGCTGCGTGGCAGCATCTACGAAGAGTCGATCCAGTTCTTTTCGCATCTGTTCCAGGACAACGGTTCGGTGCGCGACTTGATCGACGCCGATTACACCTTTGTGAACGACGATCTGGCGCGAATGTACGGGCTGCCAGTGAATGCTTCACAGGCCCCGGGCGATAAGGGCGCGCCCACGGGCTGGCGACGCGTTGCGGGAGTCAAACAAGTTGGTCGCGGCGGCATTCTGGGTCTGGCGGCGACGCTTGCCAAGCAATCGGGTGCGTCGCGAACGAGCCCGATTCTCCGTGGCAACTGGATCAGCGAAGTGCTGTTGGGCGAAAAACTGCCTCGGCCGCCGAAAGTCGTGCCCCGTTTGCCGGAAGACGAGCAACAGACCGACGGTCTGACGGTACGGCAATTGGTGGAACGGCACAGTGTCGATCCGAAGTGTATCGTCTGCCATCAGCGGATCGACCCGCTCGGTTTCGCCCTCGAAGCGTATGATCCGATCGGCCGTCGTCGCGACAAAGATCTCGGTGGCCGACCGATCGAGACCAATGTGAAGACGTTCGACGGCGCGCAATTCGACGGTCTCGATGGCTTGAAGAAGTACATGCTCAACGAACGGCACGATTCGTTCATGAAGCAGTTCTGCAAGAAGCTGCTCGGTTACGCGCTCGGTCGGGGCGTGCAGCTTTCCGATGAACCACTTCTGGCTGAGATGCAGAAAGAGTTGAAAGCGCGAAATTACGAAATCCTGGCAGCCGTGGAAACGATCGTTCGCAGTCCGCAATTCCGCGAGATCCGCGGCCGGGATTTTCCGGTCGAAGAATAAAGGATCCGCCCGAGCGTACAGCACGAAGGTCGAAAAGGCGCTTGGCCACCCACACCGCATTTCCCACACATTCGAAGGGGGGGCTACGGGGGGGCGGGGGTAACCGCACGTCTCAGAGCCCTCCGCACGTTCAACGCCAGCGAGCTGCCGGGTTTATCCCGGCAGTTTCCGCCGGCCTCCCGGACACCGGAGGAATCCGCCGATCGACTTGGCCCAAGAGCCTGGGCAGACCGCACCGCGTTTCGGCAGCGACAGGCACATGTGACCCGTTCACTGCCGGACGAGAAATTTGTCCGTTCGTGCCGATTCACCGCTCCGCGCTGATACTGCCGGGATAAACCCGGCAGCTCGCTCAGGTCACATCTGCCCCTGAACGCCGACCTTCGTCCGCGCACGCTGTTTTGGATCTGCTGCCCGAGGTGCGGTGTCGCCGCGTTTCAACGACAACGCTGAAAGCGTTGTGTAGCACAGACCGGGGTTGCCGACCTTCTGTCGGCAACCCCGGGGACTGGGACAGATGGAATTCGAACCCAGAATGGGTTCGGCAGAGCGTCAGTCCCAGATATATCGCTCGTCAAATTCAAGCTCGTATTTGCGCAGTAGACGCCGGAGTTCGTCCTGAAATGATTCCTTGCGATGGTGCTTCGCTTGGTTCCGTATGTCATGCTGCAACCGACCGACGTGTGACGGGCTCACCGAAAACGCACCATAACCGGATTGCCAGTAGAAAGCGTGCATATCGGGGAAGGTCTCCTTCACCCAGGCGGACGACGCACGCTTCAGTTCTTTGACGAAATCGGACGCAGAGAGAGTCTTTGATAGGCGTGACAGAACATGTACATGATCTGCGACGCCTCCGGCTTCCAGACAGGGACAACCCAGACCATTGCTGATTTTGGCGAGGCCTCTGTGCATCGCTTCGCGACAATTCGCGTCTTGCAGAAAGGGTCTGCGTTCTTTCGTAGAGAACACAACGTGGAGATAAATTTGGCTGAGCGATTGCGACACGGTCGATCTCCTCGATTCGTTAGGGCATGCTGGCGAACTGCTCAATCC
>JAFEBR010000652.1 GCA_018242565.1 Planctomycetota bacterium
CGACGAACTTTGCCGGCTGCTGGTCCGGTTGAAGCTGGTTTCCCAGCAGCAGATCGACGCCTGCCTGGGCCAGGTCGGCAAAAACGGCCAGGCCGACGACTTCCTGCGCTGGATGGAGAACAAAGGGCTGTTGACGTCGTACCAGGCAGGGCGGATTGCGAAAGGAGAAATCGACGGCCTCGTGCTGGGGCCGTTCAAGCTGATGTATCGCAACGCCTCGGGGAGTTTTGCCCGTGTCTATCGCGCTTGCGATCTACGCACCGGCCGCATGGTGGGGCTCAAGGTGCTCCGCCAGCGCTGGTCAGACGACCCCAAGGCGGTCGCCGAGTTTCGACGCGAAGCGGAACTGGGCAAGGCTCTGCAGCACGAAAACATCGTACCGATTTACGAAGTCGGCCACTCCAATGGACAGCACTACCTGTCGATGGAATTCGTCGAAGGGGGTAATCTCCGCGATTTCATCAACATCCGCAAAAAACTCGATCCGCGCGAGGCCACCAAGTGTGTGCTCGATATGGCCTGCGGGCTCGATTATGCCTTCAAACGCGGTTCGACTCATCGCGATCTGAAGATGACCAACGTGCTGATGAGCGCCCAGGGGGTAGCGAAACTGGTCGATTTCGGTCTGGCCGGGGTCGCCGAAGACATGCGCGACGATGGTGAAAGTGCCCAGCGGGCCCTCGAATACGCCACGCTCGAGAAAAACACCGGGGCTCCCCGCAATGACCCCCGCAGCGATATGTACTTCCTGGGGGCGATCTATTACGAACTGCTCACGGGAATCCCGCCGTTGCCCCGCACCAAAGATCGGGTCGAACGCAGTCAGTTCAGTCGTTATCAGCAGGTGCGGCCCATTCTCGATGTCGAGCCGAGCGTACCTCGCAGCGTGGCCGTCATCGTTGAACGGATGATGCATCTGAACCCCGGTCTGCGCTATCAGAACCCTGGTGAATCGTTGCCCCATCTGCGGGCCGTGCTGGCCGACTTGTCGCAGGCGAAGGCGAACGGAACCTCGCCGTCGGGCGTTTCAGCAACGGGTGTTTCGGCGGATTCAGCGCGGCCCTCCACCGCAGGAACGGCCGCGACACCAACGCACACCATCATGTGCATCGAAGATCGCCACAAGAACCAGGATTATCTGCGCGAGTATTTTTCGAAACATGGCTTTCGCGTGCTGGTCCTGTCGGACATGCAGCGCGGCCTGTCGCGATTGCAATCCAGCCCCCCGGATTGCATGGTGATTATGGGGGAATCCCTCGGCGATCGTGCCGTGAGTGGTTACAACGACGCGCTCAGCATGCGACAGAAATCGCACACCGGTGTGGTTCTCGTGCTCGGCGAAAAGCAGTCGCCATTGAAAGATCAAGTCAAAGAAACCGACTCTGCCCGCGTGTTGGTGCAACCTGTCACGCTTCGCGATCTGCGCACGGTTGTGAAGCAGACCATCGGTGAATCTGGCAACGGCGCCGCCTCGCGGCCCGGCCAGAACGGCTCCGCGTGAGTTGACCCTTGGTCCGTCGGTCTGGTACTGTCCCCCCGCGCAAGGTCCCGCTGCCCCTACCCGGTGGCCGGGGCTTGGCCCCCGTCTCGGACTCTCAAGCAGGAATAACTTTATGTGTGGGATTGTAGGATACGTCGGACAAGGGCAGCGTAGTGCCGTCGACGTGCTGATTGAAGGTCTGCATCGGCTTGAATACCGCGGCTACGACAGCGCCGGCCTGGGAGTTCACGAAAACGGATTCATCTCGATTCGTAAAAAGGTCGGACGGGTGGCCGAACTCGAACGACTTGTGGGTGAGCAGCCCGTGCGCGGGACAGTAGGGATCGGGCACACCCGCTGGGCGACGCACGGGGGTATTTCCGACGTCAATTCGCACCCGCATGTCGGTGGTGATGGGGCCGTCGTCGTCGTGCATAATGGTGTGATCGAAAATTACTCGACCCTGCGCGAACGCCTGCAGGCCCTGGGTTATCATTTCAAATCGACGACCGACACCGAAGTCATCGCGCATCTCGTGGCCCACCACCTCGACGAACAGTCGCGATTGATCACCCACCCGGTCGATAACGATACACTGCTGGCCGCCGTTCAGCATGCCCTGAAAAGTCTGAAGGGTACCTTCGGTCTGGGCGTTCTGTTCCGCGATCATCCGAACCTGCTGATTGCAGCGCGATTTGGCAGTCCGCTCGTCGTCGGCGTCGGCAAGAATGAGCATTTCCTGGCCAGCGACGCCAGCCCTCTGGCGGGATACACCGATCAGGTTGTTTATCTGTCAGACCATGAACTTGCGCTGTTGACTCCCGGTTCGATGGAACTGATCCATCGCGATTACGGTCGCACGGCCCCCTCGATCACAGTGCTCGATCAGTCGACCGGCGACAGTGACCTGGGGATCTACCCGCATTACATGCTCAAGGAAATCTACGAGCAGCCGACGACCATCGAAAATGCATTACGCGGTCGCCTCGATGAAGAAGCCGCCACCTCGGTATTTGGCGGGCTGAACGTCGACGTGCAGGACCTGCGGCGTGTCGATCGCATCGTATTGACCGCGTGCGGCACAAGTTGGCATGCCGGCCTGGTGGGGGAATACCTCATCGAAGAACTGGCCCGCATTCCGGTGGAAGTCGAATACGCCAGCGAATTCCGGTACCGCAACCCTCCGCTGACTGACCGGACGATGGTGTTCGCCATCACGCAAAGCGGTGAGACGGCCGATACGCTGGCTGCGATGCGCGAAAGCCAGCGCATGGGACATCCCACGCTGGCCATCTGCAACGTCGTGGGTTCGACCATCGCCCGCGAGGCCGACGGCGGCATCTACCTGCACGCCGGTCCTGAAGTCGGCGTAGCCTCGACCAAGGCCTTCACATCTCAGGTCACCGTGCTGATGCTGCTGGCCCTGTATCTCGGACGGATGCGGCATATTTCGCACAACGCGGGGGGCAAGATCATTTCGCAACTGCGGAAGATTCCCGAGATCATTCAGCAGACGCTGCGCTGTGATGAACAGGTGCGGATGATCGCCGAGAAGTATCACAAGATTTCCAACTGCCTCTACATGGGGCGTGGCTACAATTTTCCGGTCGCGCTGGAAGGGGCCCTCAAGCTCAAGGAAATCAGTTACGTCCATGCCGAAGGGTACCCGGCCGCCGAAATGAAGCACGGTCCGATCGCGCTGGTCGACGAAGCCACCCCCAGCGTCTTCATCATCCCGCACGGCACGATGTATCCCAAGGTGATGAGCAACCTGGAAGAGGTCAAAGCCCGGCGCGGACCGGTCATCGCCATCGCCTGCGAAGACGACGATCGCATCGCACAAATTGCCGACGATGTGATCTACATTCCAAACGTCGAAGAATACCTGCAGCCTCTGGTGACGGTGGTGCCGCTGCAACTCCTGGCCTACCACATCGCCTTGTTGCGCGGTTGCAATGTCGATCGGCCGCGTAACCTCGCCAAGAGCGTGACCGTCGAATAGCCGTCGATTCATAGGACCTGACAGACTCGGCACCGCTCCCGGCAAAGTCGCACTGACCGGCGCGGTGCGGCCCGACAATTGTTGTGTGGCAGCCCGTCATCGTGCGCTGCGTGCCGCAACCGCGGATTGCCACCCGTGTTGGCCAGGCGGAAGGAGCACCGAGCAGGCGCTGACTTTCCAACAGAAGCACGCGCCTGACCACGGCGTTTGGTACGTTTTCAGCCGGGAAATTCAACAACCCCGGGGCCGACGACATTCGTCGCAGCCCCGGGGTTGTTTTGCATTCACACCCGCGGTTACTTGTGGCCCGCCGGGGCAATCTCACCCCGCAGCTCTTTGCCCAGAATGCTGTGCCGTTTGCCGTAACTGAAGTAGATTACCAGTCCCAGGCCGAGCCAGGCGAACAGTCGCATCCAGTTCGCCGCCGGCAATGAGAACATCAGCATCAGGCACGCCAGAATACCAATGATCGGCACCGCCGGAACCAGCGGACAACGGAACGGACGGGCAGCTTCGGGGTTGATTCTCCGCATGATCAGCACGGCGGCACAGACGATCACGAACGCGAACAGCGTGCCGATGTTGGTCAGGTGCAGCAGAAAGTCGATCGGCAGGAACCCGGCCAGCGTGGCGACGAACAGTCCCACCAGAATCGTACTTTTCCAGGGAGTCATAAACTTAGGATGGACCTCGGCGAAGAACGCCTTGGGCAGCAGTCCGTCACGCGACATCGCCAGGAACACACGCGGCGCACTCAGCATCATCACCAGCAGCACCGAGGTGATCCCCGCGACACCGGCCGCGGCAATCAGGAATTCGGCCCAGGGCAACCCCGCCGCTTTGAAGGCGTGCGACACCCCCGAATTCACGTCGATCTGATCGTACTTCACCATGCCGGTCAGTACGGCGACCACGCCAACATACAGCACCGTACACAGCAGCAGCGAGGCAATAATGCCGATGGGCACATCCCGTTGCGGATTCTTGGCTTCTTCCGCGTGAGTCGAAACCGAGTCGAATCCAATGTACGCGAAGAAAATAATCGCGGCGCCGGCGAGCATTCCCACAGGTTCGCCCGCCGGGGTCGTCTGACCGGCGACCGGATGACCGAAGAAGCTCAAGCCAGTCCAGCCGTAGGGGGCGAACGGATCCCAGTTCTCGGGGTTGATGTAAAACGCACCGACAATAATGACGAACAACACCGCCGCGAGCTTGATGAAGACCATCAGCGCGTTGAAGCCGGCGCTTTCCGAAATCCCCTTCACGAGGACCGCCGTTACGATGCCGACAACCAGCAGGGCTGGCAGGTTGACGATGCCCCCGGTCATTTCAAAACTGCCTGTCGTTTTGTTATATGCGATCGTGGCTTTACTCAGCGCATCGGGGAAATGCAGCCCGAACTTGGCAATTACGCTTTGGAAATAGCTCGACCAGCCATTAGCCACGGTCGCGGCACCCACGGCGTATTCCAGCACCAGGTCCCATCCGATGATCCAGGCGAACAATTCCCCCAGGGTACAGTACGCGTAGGTGTAGGCACTGCCGGCGACCGGCGCCATCGAGGCAAATTCGGCGTAACACAGGGCCGCGAAAATACAGGTCACCCCGGCGACCACGTACGACAGCATCAAGGCCGGTCCGGCCGTGTTGTGGGCAGCTTCCCCGGTCGCCACGAAAATGCCGGCCCCAATGACCGCTCCCACCCCGAGGGCCGTCAGTGTGACGGGGCCCAGGGCCCGCTTCAGCCGGTTATCACCGGCCATATCATCGAGAAGAACTTTCAGAGATTTTTTCGCGAAGAGTTGGCTCATGAATTCTCAAACGGGTTCGAAAGTTGTGATGAAGAAATTGCGACCTGGACGACGAGGTGATCACGATCGACACAGTGCGGTTGAGCATCCGCACCAGTTTGCCTTCGTTCCAGAACTGCGATGGATGTCCCGGGAGCTCTGATCACAGTATGCCGCGAGCGTGTCACGAGCGTACAGCAGCACCCGGCGCGCAGCAAGCGAAGAGCCCGTCTGCGGGCTGAAATGGAGCACTCAAACGGCGCACGAAACCGGTTGAAACACCCCCCTGATACCCGCCATTCGTCTCTACGGCACCGGTACGAAAACCCCAGGTCACCCCGTGCCAGGTTGTTGGGCCAGGCGGGCACGATCCGGAGTTCCAGATCGGCCGCTGCGGGCTCGCCCGCGACACGTACTCAAAGCACCCGAAAGCCGCCAGTTCAGTCCCCAAAATCGCTGCTAAGTTGCGCGCGAATCAGCACAGCCCTGGAAACCATTGCGCCCAGTGCGCCGGTTCGGGGGCCGTCACGGTCAGCGGTTCATGGCGCGTTGGATGGTCAAACGTGAGCCGCGCCGCATGCAGGGCGATCGTCCCCTGCAGGTTCCGGGACGATCCGTATTTCCCGTCACCGCAAATGGGGTGTCCCCGCTCGGCCAGTTGCACGCGGATCTGATGGCTCCGCCCAGTTTCCGGAGTGATTTCAACCCGTGTCAGCCCGCCTGCCGACTTCAGCACCTGATACCGCAAACGGCTTTCTTTGGCCCCCGGCGTCCCTCGCGGCACCGACTGTACGACATTCGTGTTGTGGTTCTTCAGCAGGTAATTGACCAGTTCCCCGGCCGGCGTCTCGAAGCGCCCCTCCACGATTGCGTGGTACACCTTGACGATCGAACCGACCCGAAACTGTTCAGACAGCCGGGCTGCCCCTTTGCTGGTCCGCGCGAACAGCACCACTCCTGAAACGGGTCGGTCGAGACGATGGACCAGTCCCACGAACACGTTGCCCGGCTTGTTGTATTTGTGCTTCAAATAATCGCGTACCTGATCCTGCAGTGATTCATCGCCAGTCTGGTCACCGGTGGTCAGCAATCGGGCCGGCTTCCAGACCGCCAGACAGTGATTGTCTTCGTACAGGACCTGCAGTGGTTCAGCTTCCGGTGAGCGCGGCATTGCAATGGGTCCTGGGGCTCATTGGTCGCTCGCGGTTGCGGCCGAATCGGCCTCCGCTTCGGGATGGGCTCCTTCCGCCGGCGTATGACGGGTGTCCGTGCTTTCGGGCGTTTCCGCCCCCACGTCAAACAGTCGCTTCACCAGCACGGTCGCATAACTCCCCCGCGGCAACTCGAAATTGAGCAGCATCTTCTTGCGGCCGGCATAAAGTTCATCGCTTGCCATTTCGCAGGTCAGGCCCCGAATGGGAATGGCCGCGGCCCGTTCTCCTTTCGAGAAGAAACTGTCGCGAGGATATTTCACTCGCAATTGCCGCATCTCCATGCCGAATTCTGCCAGCACTCCGCAGATCAGATCGAACATCGGTCCGGAGTCGAGATGCAGTCGCGAGGAAGGCAAAGGCAAATTCGTCGCCTGCAGGCGTTGCGACGTGTCGCCGTCCAGTTCGGCGAAGAACGGCGCGGGCCCCATTCGCAACGGCACATCGACCAGTCGGTCCGCCGGCAATTCGCTCCGCAGGAACTTGTCGAGCATCCGGTTCCACAGATGGCTCTGAAAGGCCGACAAATACAGCCCGCGCAGATCCACTTTGATCCGGGAAAACGCGCCGCGATAATCGGGTCGATCGGGTGGTTTGTCGGCCAGATAGGTCACAATGCTGCGACGATGTGATCGTTCAAGCGCGGCTTTGCATTCCACCCACCTCCCCCAGTGGTCCCGCAGAATCTGTTTTTGCTGGCGTTCGTCCCCTCGGTCGTCCGGGTGCGGTTCGGCTAAGGCCAGCCACAACGCCCGTTCATAATCTCCCAGGCACCACGACCGGGCAATGAACTCGTCCGAAACACCTACCGACCCGAAACGTTGGTCATCAAAATAGTTGGGCAGGCCGGCGGACTGCACTTCGGGCAGAGCCCGCAGCGCACGCTCGAGTGCCTGGTTCGACAAATCGCGGATTACGAGCTTGAACCGGTTGCTCGCGATGTCCTGCGGTGTGAACGGCTGATCGCGCTGCCCGACATATTCCAGTTCGAAATTGTTAGCCGAGAGATTCCGGCGGGCACCGTGCAGAATACTGACATACTGAATCGTGCGGGCGTGCTTGTCTTTCAGGCCGCCGTAGGAAATTCGGCGCCGCTGAGTTTTCCACCGCCGGGCGATTTCATCAATCGCCTCGGGGGTGCCCAGAGATCGCTTGGTCAGCCGATAAACGGCGTAAGGTCCGCCTCCCCAGAGAGAGTCGGTCAGTTCTTCAACCTGAAAGTCTTCAGGCAATCGTTTGATCTTCAAGGACAACCTCGCCCCAGCGCTCGACACTGTCGGCGGCATGGGGAATGGAACGGGCCAATGCCGCACGCCTGCCTTGTGCGGTGGCAATTGGTTCGGTTTCCAGATCACTTTCGCCAGCCCGCCGACGAACATGAGTCCTGGAAAACATGGACTGTGACTGCGGGAACACGCTCCGGTCGGCGTTGCAACGTTCGCGACAGGCACGGCAGGAACGTCTCCCAGCCCAACACGACTGAGTATAGTCCAGCCTCTGGCGAATCGCCACGCCCTCCCCATTTTGCGTTCGCTCGAACGGTCGGTTACGATGCCAGAGCGTGCGGATTGTTCTGTCCCTAACGAACAGGAAGGATCGGGGAATGTCGCGATCGTATGGCAGAGGGGTCTGGATGCTGGTGTTGCTGGTGGCGAACCCCGTTTTCGTGTCTGCCGCCGAAGATCAGCCAGCCAACTCGCCCGCGGCGGCCGCACCCGCTGCTGACACCCCGAGTTTTTCGGTCGAACAGCTCACCGAATCGGCCCGGAAGGCAGTCGTGGTGGTCACGGTAACGGGGCGAGATGGCAAACAGCAGGGCCTGGGCAGCGGGTTCGTGATTTCCGCGGATGGCCTGATCGCCACCAACATGCATGTCATTGGCGAAGGACGTCCCATCGTCGTGCAGATGGCCGACGGCAAAAAGTTCGAAGTCACCGCCGTGCATGCCTTCGACCGCCCCCTCGATCTGGCCCTGTTGCGAGTCGCCGCGACCGACCTGCCCGTCTTGCCGCTGGGCGATTCGAGTGCCCTCAAACAGGGACAGCCCATCGTGGCGCTGGGGAATCCGCTGGGGCTCAAGCACAGCGTCGTGACCGGCGTTGTTTCGGGGACCCGCGAGATTGAAGGCCGTGAGATGATTCAGCTCGCGATACCTATTGAACCAGGCAACAGCGGTGGTCCGCTGCTCGATCTGCAGGGGCGCGTGCAGGGCATTCTCACCATGAAATCGGCCGTGACCCAGAATCTCGGGTTCGCGATGCCGGTCAATGCCCTGAAATCTCTGGTGGCCAAACCGAATCCGACGCTGATGTCGAAATGGCTGACCATCGGGGCGCTCGATCCCCAGGAGTGGACCACTCTGTTCGGCGCCAACTGGCGACAGCGGGCCGGCCGCATTCTGGTGGATGGGAAAGGAGGCGGCATCGGTTCCCGTTCGCTGTGTCTGTCGCAGGAACTGCCTCCTGAATCTCCCTTCGAAGTCGGCGTGTCCGTCAGGCTCGATCAGGAATCGGGTGCCGCTGGCCTGGCCTTCTGTTCGAATGGTGGCGATCTACATTACGGCTTTTATCCCTCGAACGGCGGCTTGCGCCTCACCCGATTCGATGGTCCCGATGTGTATTACTGGCATGTGCTCGCCGAACTCCGACATCCGAGTTACAAGCCCGGAGATTGGAACGCCTTAAAGGTGCGTTTCGACAAGGGGCGGATTCAATGTTATGTCAACGATCAACTGGTAATCGAATCGACCGATGCACGCCTCGCCGGGGGCCGGGTCGGGCTCGTCAAATTCCGCGATACCGATGCGCAGTTCCGCGCTTTCCGCGTCGGCAAAACACTCGTGGACGCGCGTCTCTCGGACGAGGCAGTCGCGAAAGTCAAACAGACGCTGGCCGACCTCCCGGCCGATCCGTTCAATCGGCCTGAGATCGCCGACTCACTCGCGGACAACCCGGCAGGTGTCGCCGCCCTGCAGGAACGGGCGACCTCCCTCGAACGTCAGGCACAGCAACTCAAAAAACTCTCGCAGGTGGTCCACCAGCGGCGTGTCGCCCAGGAGTTGGTCCGCATTTTTGAAAAGCCTTCGGACGATGAAGTCGATCTGTTCCATGCGGCCCTCATGGTGGCGGTGCTCGATAACGAGGAAATCGTTATCTCTGACTATCGGGCCGAACTCGATCGCATGGCACGCAACATTCAGCAGGGCTTGTCTCCCGAAGCCGACGATGCTGCAAGGCTGGCGGCGTTGAATCGGTATCTGTTCGACGAACAGGGATTTCATGGCAATCGCCAGGATGAATTCCATCGCTCGAACAGTTACGTGAATGAAGTGCTGGATGACCGCGAGGGGCTGCCCATTACGCTGTCGGTCATTTACATGGAACTCTCCCGCAAACTCGGTTTGAAAGTGGTGGGACTGGCGTTGCCCGGTCGGTTCATGGTTCGATTCGAACCCACCGGGGGTGAATCGCAGATCATCGATGTTTTTGAGCGGGGTGCAGTCGTTTCGCGTGCGGCCGCCGAGCAATTGATTCGAACCGAGGCCCCGGATGCGGCGATCGAGCCCTTTTTCGCACCCGCGTCGAAACGAGCCATTGTTGTGCGGATGCTGAACAACCTGAAATCCGTTGAGCGGAATGCCCGAAACGCCGAGGGCATGCTGCGTTACCAGAGTCTGATTGTCGCAGTTATTCCCCAGGATGGTCGGGAACGATTTCTGCGCGGCATGTTGCTGGCCCAGTGTGGTCGACGGGTCGAGGCGATCGCCGACGCCGACTATCTGCTGCAGCACCGTCCGGATGACCTCAACCTGAACGAAGTGGCCGACTTCCGCCGGTACCTCGATGAATCCGGCCGACAGTAGTCCTGCCACCGTTCGTGCGACAAGTTTGTAACTTGTCAGTCAGGTCTCAACACCTGTTCGGCACAGTTCTCCTGACCACGCCGGGGCCTCGGCCGCAGGGCTCGCGCCAGGTACCACTGCACGGCTTCGTCCCGATCGCCCGTCAACCACACATACGGGTAGCAGGCCAGCCCTATCTTGGAGTGCGGCCGCCCGGCTGCCGCTTTTCGTAGTTGCGAATGCAACAAGCGGTGGACAGGATTTCCCTCGCCCGAAGCTCTTTTCCACCTCGCAATCCGACCTCGGCTTCTCATTCGGCGCAAGTCGCCTGACCTCGCCGAGGCCCCGACCGCAGGTCGCCCGATACGCACCACGGCGTGGCATCGTCCCTTCGACACTCTGCACCTCCCGAAAACTCGCAGGCCGTGAGACCGCCAATCCGGCGTCACTTTAGCCTGGGAGCGACAGAGGTGACAGTGCCGTTCGTGGCAGGTAAAGTTCAAGCCACGCGCATCGACGGCCTGCGTCTTCCCTTGGGGACCGGCCGCCGGCAAATCCCAGGAAGTATTCTTTCATCAACGCGTTCGCCAGCGGACGGCACCTCTCAGAAAGATCGGAGTTCCCCATGGCCCGGTATGTCGACGGTTTCGTGATTCCTGTAGCGAAGGATCGTATTGATGATTATCGACGCACCGCCGAGAAGGCGGGACAGATCTGGAAAGAACATGGCGCCCTCGATTACTGGGAATGCGTCGGTGATGACCTGGTGACTGAAGGCATGGTTTCGTTTTCGCAACTCGCTCAAGCCGGTCCAGATGAGACGGTGATCTTTGCCTGGGTCGTCTTTGAATCCCGTGAAACGCGAGATCTGGCGAATCAAAAAATCATGGCCGACCCGCGCATCCAGGAAATCGTCGGCAGTCACGGGCCAGTGTTCGATTACAGGCGGATGGCTTACGGAGGCTTTAAGGAACTCGTGCATGCGTAACGGGCCTGCGGTCATCGGTTTGAATCGCTGAGCGCGAAACCGCGGCTGACCGCTCCGCGGATGACGAATCCGAGGTGAGCGACTCCGGGAGCAGGCACCATCTTCCGATCACCTCGGCGAACGACCCGCGTCGGCTGGCAGGTTAATCGACTCCCGCCGCAGTTCGACACGCTGATGTATGATCCGACTTGACATCAGGCGCGGACTGATAACTTGCGCTTCACGCCGTCCCATCTTTGCCGACGAGTCGGAAACAGATTGCAAGACGGGTCGCTTCCTTTGGGGCGATGTTTGCGTGGTTGGAGCATGGGAACCACGAGATTCACGATCCACACAACAAAAATAATGATGGAAGAGAACCGTCGAGTAGAGAAGAGGCGCACGACAGGATGTCAGGAAAGACATCCTCGTGTTTCCACAACCCTCTCTGAAATTCCGTACGGCGGGTTTTCCCCAGTACGGCTTCAAACGAGAAGTCCG
>JAFEBR010000653.1 GCA_018242565.1 Planctomycetota bacterium
GGTTTGGATACGGTCGAGGCCAACCACAAACTGGGCTTCAAAGCCGATATGCGCGACTACATGGTGGGACTGCAGATCCTGAAAGACCTGGGCCTGACCGAAGTCCGACTGCTCACGAACAATCCCAAGAAAACGAATGCGTTCGTGTACTCGGGGGTCGAACTCAAGGTCGTGGAACAGATCCCGATCATCGCCGCCCCCGAAAAACACCGTGAGCAGTACCTGGCCACCAAACGCGACAAGATGGGGCACCTGCTGCCCCTGGATGGACCTGCGGCACGCGGAACGTCGGAGTAGCGATCACGCCTGCCGAGGGCAGGTTTCTTCGGGAGTGCCGGGCTGCCTGGGTGACAACTGCGAAGAATCGCCGCCACGATGCCCCGCGGACTCACCGCCGAGTCTGAATTGACCGCGCTGGAAGACGCTTCGCGCGTTGACTCTCATCGAACGCCGGCCCAGCCCCAAAAAGCAAAGTGCCTGTCCGGGCCTCAGCAACGGCCAGGACAGGCACACTCGTTCAACAGGGTGTTTTGAATCCGAACACCGAGGCAACCTTAAAAGTCGCCACCGCCGCCGAAGTCACCGCCTCCAAAGTCCCCACCGCCGAAATCGCCACCCCCGAAGTCACCGCCGCCAAACCCTCCCCCACCGAAGTCGTCGTTTCCGAAGTCCCCACCGCTGGTCTGGAAGTCCTCGCCGGCCCCATCATCGCCGTGACCAAACGTATCGGCCCCGCCGTCGGTACCACCGGTCGTCCCACCGAAGGCGTTGGAACCGCGGAAGAACGAATCGTAGAGATAATTACCGGCGACCGCCCCCAACATGCCGGTCAGCAGCGATCCAAAAAAGCCACCGCCACCACCACCATACATGGGGCCGCCATAGCCCCCGCCGTAACCAGGACCATGTCCCATCATGCCGCCGAACAAGCCACCCAGCACGCGAATGCCGATGAACACGGCGCCGATGACCAGAATCCAGAACAGCCAGTTCGTGCCTCCCCCGGCCGCAGGCGCCTGGTGCCCCACCGTCCGATGATCGCGCTGAACACCGACAGGTGACTTGCCTTTAGCCGTTGCCTGATGCAGTGCGTGCAGAGTGTCGCTCGCGAAATTCACCCCGGCGGTCAGGCCGTCGTCAAATTTCTCACCCTTGAAACCGGACAAAAACCGATCTCGCAGTTCGAGGCGATTCTTGGCTGTAAATCCCTGTGTGCGGGTAGCACGATCTACCGCCACTTCGAGATGGCCTGGCTGGCGCGTGATCAGGATATAGATCCCCTTCACGTGCTGCTTGGAGGCTTCCGACTCGGTCCACTTCTCAAAAAACCGCGCCCGATCCTCTTTCTTCATTTTGGCGACTTCATCGCTGCGGCCTTCCGGAACGGTCTTAAACGTTTCGATCCGGACTTCTTTACCTGTTTCTTTGCGCAGAGCGTGGAGCTTGGCCTCGGCTCGCTCGATCGCCGACTTGGAAAACAACCCGGCGTCATCCCGAATTTCCCCCGCCTGGCCAGCGGCGGATAAAACGGAAACAAGAGCCACGATCAGGCCTTGCGTCATCAGCGATTTGACGATGTTCTGCATCTTCGTTCGTCCTCGATTTCCAATTCGTGACCTTCTCAGAGAAGCCCACACAACGTGAGAATTGGCAAATTTCATGCCATGTGGCGATCTCTGTTTCCCAGGATCAAAATCCGCAGGATTCTTAATGAAACGCAGAAGAACCGCACCTGGATCAAAAATTCCGCAGGCGGGCGACTTCCGAACTCATATCGCAACGGTGCACATTTGGCAAATTCGAAAGGGAGCCGGTACAATCTGGCAGTTGGGCTATTCATTTCGGACGGATCTCTGAATCACCGTTTCTCCGGGGAGCCATTATGGCGCGCGCTGTGGCTGTCGTATTCGTCATCGGGGGTTGTTGTTCATCCGCTTTCGCCTGGGCTGCCGACAAGGTTGACCCATCGGGAACCTGGAAGTGGAGCATGACCATCAATAACCAGACGATCAATACCACATTGAAGCTGAAGCTCGAGGGAGACAAATTGACCGGCACGATGAGTCGCAATGACAGCCAGGAAGTCAAAATCGACGACGGCCAGTTCAAGGATGGCGAAGTCTCATTCAGCGTCACCCGCGAACGCAACGGGCAGAAACAGATCACGAAATACAAAGGTAAAGTCGACGGCGACACGATTAAGGGGAAGGCGGAGCGCGAGCGAGACGGACAGAAAAACGAACGAGACTGGGAAGCCCGGCGCGAAACGAAATAACCATGACCTGGAAGACCGCGCTCCATTCGGTGAGCTATGCCGGGGTCTGGCCTGGTCAAACGCGATTGTCGCTCGACGCGTTCCTCGAAAAGGCACGCTCACTCGGATACGACGGCGTGATGCTGATGGCCAAGCGTCCGCACCTGTCGATACTCGACTGCGATCCGCAGACGCGTACTCGCCTGCGCAGTCGCCTGGAAGACCTCGGCCTGGAGCTGGCCTGTCTGGCCGGCTACACCGATTTCTGCCTGGGAACCGAGCATCCTGAAATTCCCTCCCGGGAATTTCAGGTGCTCTATGTGACGGAACTGGCCCGCCTGGCACATGATCTGGGCAGCCGCCTGATCCGTGTCTTTACCGGCTACGGGACACCACTGGCGAGCCCGGAGCAGTGCTGGAACTGGTGCGTCGAGAGCCTCCGTGAATGCGCCCGCCGGGCCGCTGACCTGGGAGTGACCATCGGCGTGCAGAACCACCACGACACGGCCGTTCATCACGACAGCCTGCACGACCTGCTGGCGGAAGTCAACGAACCCAATTGCCGGGCGATGTTTGATGCCTGGTCCCCGGCTCTGCAGGGCTGTGATCTGGGTGCGGCAGTCCGACAATTGGGTCCGCAGATCGTGCATACGACGGTCGCCGATTATGTGCGGCGTCCGCGGTTCCATTACCTGCCTCAACTCGTGAATTACGCGCGTGACGAAGATGCCATTCGCGCTGTTCCGATGGGAGAAGGCTTCATCGACTACCGCCTGTTTTTCCACGCTCTGCGGGAAACCGGCTAC
>JAFEBR010000654.1 GCA_018242565.1 Planctomycetota bacterium
GACTTCATGGACGATGTCGGCATCAAAACCGCGCTCGACCATTTTCCGCGCCAATTGATCAGCCGAGTCGTATCTCGCCAGATTGTCAGCAAAATGCCGAATCGTGCGTTCCAGTTCCATCCGTCGTCGCATTTCCGTGGAATTCCGCGGAAACTCAAACACGGCGAACCGGGTGGCATACACCCCCACCGGCCCGGCCCCCGGACTGGGCCAGTCGTAATCCTGATACGAGACTTCATGACCATCGACCTCAAGTTCGCGGCACCACCCCTGAGAACTTCGAAAGACCACGGTGGCCTTGGCGAGATGCACACGTCGTGGGGCCGCCGATTCCCCTGCAAAGCGAAACCAGGGCATGTTGTCGCTGAAACCGGTCGTCTGGTCGTCATCCCCCGTGCCGCGCACAACCACCGGGCCCACGTAGGCACGCAAGCCCGACAGGCCGTAGTCGGCTTCAGAGTAGCCCTGCGCGAGATCACCATCGGCCACCCCGGCCTGGCAGGTCGTGCAGACGGGGTTGCCATCGAGAAACGAGCGAATGGGGCCGGCCACAGAGGTCACCCAGATTCCCGCCGCCTGCCGCAGGGCCTCCTCGCGATTGCCCCCCATCCCGAACAGGCAGGCTTCCAGAATCTCTTCGTCGTAGTCGTGCAGCCGGGTCAAAACGTGGATGTGGACCGTTTCCAATGACGATGAGACTTGTTCCGGAATCACCACCGTCAACGTGACCCGACCGTCAAACAGTTGCAGTGCTCCGTCCGCCAGTCGCGTCCAGCCACCCAGATCGCCACCGTGCGCAAGGATTTGTTCCTCGATCTGCTCGAGCAGTCGTACCGCGTCGGACATCGGACCTGGCTCCGGGAGTGCACGATTTCTGAATCGGTGCAGAGGAAAGCCGCGTACAGGGCGACTTCCTGTTGATCTCCGTGTCCTTATGTTGGCTCAGAACCGTTGCCTTGGCAAGCACAATTCGAGATAAATTATTCAACACCAGATGAAACATTCTTGATGAACGAGAACTCACATGTCCACCCGTTCGGCCCTGGCCATCCAACCTCGCCTCCCCGTCGCCTCATTGGACCCGGCCATCCGGTTCTATTGCGAAGTGCTCGGCTTTGAAAGCCCGTCAGGCCCCCCATCACCCGAGGATCAGTTTGCCATCCTCGAACGCGACCAGATCGGACTGCAACTGGTGATCGCCGGCCCGGACCATCCCGCCGGTCAGTTGACCCTCTGGATTCACGTCGCGGATGCTCAGGCAGAATACGAGGCGGTCCGCGACAAGACTCCGATTGAGTGGGGCCCCGAGGTTTACTGGTACGGTTGCCGGGAATTCGCCGTTCGCGACCCCGACGGCCACCGCATC
>JAFEBR010000655.1 GCA_018242565.1 Planctomycetota bacterium
CCGGCGTTCAAAAACCAGGGCAGGTTGAAAACTTGCCCCACGGAATGGGGTTGGGGTATTCTCGAACGCGTCGGAGTCAAGGCAACTCCGTTCACAAATCCATCCGCCTCGCCCGCTGGCGACAGGAGCACGTGGTGTCGGAAACCGTGTTTTCACTGCTGAATTTCGTGGCGCTGGCGGGCTGGATTGGCCTGGCGATTGCCAGTCCGCTGAAACCGGGGGCTCGCCGCGACACCATCCTGCGGGTGAGCGGTCGCTGGATACCAAGCCTGTTGTGCGTCGCGTATGTGGGTCTGCTCGGGTACTCGTGGGGCACGGCTCCGGGCGGAGGCTTTCAATCGCTGGAAGCGGTGCAGGTGTTGTTTTCCACGGCCGGCATCGTGCTCGCTGCCTGGACACACTTTCTGGCGTTCGACCTGTTCATCGGTCGCTGGATGGTCGATGATGCCTCGTCCGCCGGTCGGTCTCGTCTGCCGCTGCTGGTGGCGCTGCCCATGACCTTTCTGTTTGGCCCGGCCGGTGTGCTGTTGTACCTGGCAGGGCAGAGTCTCTGTCGATCGAACCGCCGGGTGCCATCGCCCGGTGATTCTTAGGCGGTCGTTGCCACCCAGATCATTGGAGCTGCCGTGGATCTCAATTCGTCATTACCAGACACCCCACCCACGAACCCACCACGATCGATCGTGCGTTTCGTGCTGGCTTGCGGAATCGGTGTCGGGGTGCTGCTGATCATTGTTGGGTCACGAGGTCGGATCACCGAACTTCTGGCGAATTTTGAGGCCTCTTTATCCGTGGTCTCGGCGTTCGCGTTGGGTTTTATCCTGCCGACCGCAGTCCTGCTGCTGTTCGCCATGACTCTGGCTGTTGAATTCATGGCCGAAAACCCGGCAGTGAAGAACCGCTGGAATGCTGTGGCGATAGGCCTGGGGCTGACATTGTTCGTGATTTATGTGTTGGGAGCCGGCCTGCCGCTTTTGAAATTGCTTGAGGCTTTGTCTTGATCGCCATCGGCACAAATTTGTGTTGGGAAAAACGGTTTCGGCTGCGTCACAATCGCCGTGTGATCGCATATGGACTCATCCTGTGGCGACGGCGAGATTCGTCGCCACAGGCGCGGACACCTCAAGGAGAGACTTGATGCCTGACATTGTTGGCTCCACGTTTGTGCTGGCGGTTTGTGATTTGCGGGCGGCCACTCGCTTCTACGTCGAGAAGCTCGGGTTTACCGAAGATCTGCACGTGGAGGGCTGGTCGTTCCTGAGTCGGGGGGCGTGTCGGCTGCGACTGGGAGACTGCCCCGACGCCATGCCGATGTCCCAGGTCCCCGATCATTCCTGGTTCGCCTACCTGCATGTGGAAGATGCCGCGGGTCTGTACCGTGAATGCTGCGAGCGGGGGGTGCCGATCTGGCACCCCCTGGGGGATAAACCGTGGGGCATGCGCGAATTCGCGATCGTTACGCCCGACGGCCACCGCATCGTCTTTGGCGAGAAATGGCCTGCGGGCTGAGTGAAACTGGCTGCACTGACCGGCGCGTGATCCCAGATGCCCGGGCTCAACCAATCGGGCGCTGTGCACACTGCAACACACCGGCAGGGTTTGAGCTGCCGCGGTGATGGGTGACACGGATACGACGGGGATTTATCATCGGGTGTTCAATCTCGTGGTTCAGGCTCTGGGGTCGACGCGCGGGGAAATTCGAAGGGAGTCACTGATAATGAACATCACCTTATGGGTCTTGCAGGGGCTGGGCGCGTTACTGTACGCGGCGTCGGGCGTGATGAAGGTCTTTATGTTCGACAGCATCAGCCACGATGTCCCATCGTTCGGAGCTTTGCCTAAACGGGTCTGGGTGGCGCTGGGCTGTGTCGAGCTGGTCTGCACGCTGGGGCTGATCGTGCCCCCGATTTTGAACTGGCAGCCGGGGCTCATGATTGTCGCCGCAGCGGTACTGGCGCTCGAAAGCCTGGTCTTCATCGGGGTACACGTCCGTTATCGCGAAGCGGGCGCGATCGTCATGTGCAGCGTATTGGGGCTCTTGATGGCGTTTCTAGCCTTCGGCCGGCTGTTGCTCCATCCCTTCGCCTCGTAACAGAACAAGTCCATTTACAACGCGATCTCAGGGCGACAACTGGCTGGTCTCGCCGTTGCAGCCACGGAATAAACGGCGAAAATGAATCGTGATGAACACGACCTGTATCACCGGTCGGGAATCAATGGACTTGTCTCCTTTACAGTGAACGTAACGATGGCAAAACAAGGTAAGCGACCGGTCCCGCGAATCGTGCAGACGGTCAGTCCTAAGGTGCTCGCCGACGCCCTGAACAAACGGACGAAGGCCGAGTTGATCCAGTTGATCGTGGCGATTGCCAAATCAGATATCCGGGTGGCTCGGGAATTGGAAACAGAACTGACTCTGACTCCACCCCACGACGTGCTGGTGGCCCGAGTTTCTGCCGCGATCGAACGGGCGACCGACGTCGACGAAGATCTAATGAATTCCAACTTCGATTTCGATGAGCAGGCCTACGATGAGGTCCGGAAGGGCCTGGCTGACTTGATTCAGCAAGGGCAACTCGACCAAGCGAAGAAACTGGCGCTGAAATTGATGAAACAGGGCAGTTATCAGGTCGAATGCAGCGACGAGGGTCTGATGACTGCTGAACTCGACCAGTGCCTGCAGCCTGTCATTCAGGCCGTGCGGAAGGCGGGTGGAGTCCAAGCCGACCGCTGGGCCGGCGAGATGCAAATGGCCGACCGCGTAGGTTTCATCTGCTCGACAGAACTGGCACAACTGAGGCGACCTTCATGAGCGAATATCAATACGTCCATTTTCAGGCCGTCGATCGACCTTTGACCGATGACGAACTGCGGTTCGCCAATCGACAATCCTCGCGGGCCGAGCCCACGCGCTGGGAACTCTCAATCGAATATGAATACAGTTCATTCCGGGGCGACGTCGATGGTCTGCTGCGTCGGGGCTACGACGTCTTTATGCAGTTCACCAGCTACGGCAATCGGCAGATTAAAATGCATCTGCCCGCCGGTTTGCCCTTCGCGACGAAGGTGTGGTCGCCGTACGTCAATGGCGAGAAATGCCATTGGACCAAAGACCCCGCAGGCGAAGGGGGGATTCTGACCCTGGAATGCTACGACGATCCCGGCGATTTCGACAACGTGGATCATCCGGAACAAGTCGTCGATGCGGTCGTGAAGATCCGCGAGCGATTGATGTGGGGAGACCTGCGGGTTCTGTATTGGTTCTGGCTGTGTACAGCCATGTGGAACGAACTCGAGCCGGAGGAGATCATTGAGCCCCCTGTTCCACACGGTATGGCCGAGTGTCCTGAATTCGCCCATCATCTGCTGGAGTTCTTCGGGCAGGATCCGTTAATCCTCGACGCGGCGGGCAGCGGGGTGCCCCGTGCACCCGCAGCACAATCGGCAGATCGCACGATTTCCGACTGGCTCGCCACGCTCTCGGGTCCTCAAACGAAAGATCTGTTGCAGCGCCTGCTGACCGGTGACACAGCCCTCGAGAAAGCCAACCTGCTGGCGATGGCTCGCGAGACGCAGCCATCTCAGAGTTGGCCGACGCTCGACCGTGGGCTGAGCCTCGCCGAATTGTTGCAGAAAACGGAATCCTTGCGGGTCGAGGAAGAAGACCGGAAAGCGAAACTGGCCGCGGCCGCGGCCAAAAAACAGGCGGAACTGGCCGAACAGCAACGCCAGCAACGGATGCAGGAAATGCGTCAGTCTCCGAAAACCTGGTTGCAAGAAGCCGAGAAACTGGTCGCCCGCAAAGGGACGGACAGCTACAAAGAGGCGGCGGCGATTTTGTTCGATCTGCGGGAGGCCGTGGGTGGCACTGCCGGGGACAAAATGGCACGCGACCTGGCCGCCAAGCTGGTCAAGAAATACCCGACATTAAGTCTCCTGAAGAGCTCGCTCAGGAAGCGTGGATTACTGGACTGACAGGGACAGTTTCATTTGTTTCCGCGGCAGCGAGTTTAGGGTTGTGCCCGATTCAGGGACAAAACCGTTTTGGGAGCGGAATTTGACCGCCGCACAGCTGTCGTCAGGGCATTCTTTGTACAAAGCCTCGGTACCTGAATCATGCTGCGTTTCTGAGACTGTCACATGCCTGACCCGAAACAAATACCAATGGCGACAATCCGCGGGACCTGCGTCGCGCTGGGCCTGCTCTGGTGCCTGGGAGCGACGACCCAGGCCGCCGAGAAAGGTCAGTTGGGGGCCAGATTCGACGCGGCAGCCAACATCGTCTACCCGGCGAGTTCGGCGGTCGTCGATGTCACGCGGCCTCCGTATGGGGCCCGGGGAGATGGCATCACCGACGACACCGACGCGATCCAGCGCGCCCTGACAGATGTCATGGGGCAGCACAAGCTGCTGTATTTTCCCAATGGTACGTATCTCGTGTCGCGGACTTTGAAGTGGTCCAAACAGAACTCGTCGAGAAAGGAGGCGTGGGGCAAGAACTTTCTGCAGGGCCAGAACGTAGCGCGGACCATCATTCGCCTGAAAGATGCCACGTTTACCGATCCCCAACAACCCGGCAGCATCATGTGGTGTGGCGGATTCGGCTCCGCGGACTGGTTCCACAACTACATTCAGGACATCACGTTTGATGTCGGGGCCCGAAACCCCGCCGCGATCGGTTTGCAGTTTTATTCAAACAATTCCGGTGCCGTGCGGAACTGCCGCTTCGTCGCCTCGGCCGGCAGTGGTCAAATCGGACTCGACCTCGGCCACCGCGACATGAATGGTCCGTTGCTGGTCCAGAATTGCGAGGTTCGTGGCTTTCAAATCGGCATCTGCACGGCGGGTGCGGTCAATGGCCAGACGTTTGAGCACATCACGCTGCACGGCCAGTCTCAATTCGGATTTGATAATCGCGGTCAGGCGATCAGTCTGCGAGGTCTCGACAGCGACAACATCGTCCCAGCCGTTCGGACGTATGGCACTCTGGCTCTGTGCGAAGCCCAGTTGAACGGCGGGGTAGGGGCCCAACAGTGGCCCGCTGTGATCAACTACAACGGCGGGGGTATTTTTCTGAGAGATCTGAAGACGACCGGTTACGGCCGAGCGGTCGGCGACGTGGCAACACCCGATTGGTTTGCGGCTGTGAAACTCGTCGGGCAGAGTCAACCCCGCGGCGCAGGTCCCCATCTCGACGAGTACTGTTCGAATTCGCCAACCCAACCGTTTCCATCGCCGACAGGTTCGCTACGCCTTCCTATCAAGGAACCACCACCAACCCACATCGACGAACCAAACCGTTGGGCCAATGTCGATGATTTCGGTGCCGACCCATCGGGCCAGCACGATTCGGCCGCTGCGATCCAACGTGCGATGGATTCGGGTGCGACCACCGTCTTTCTGCCCGGCTTTTATGCCCTGCGATCGACGGTTGTGATTGGAAGCCGTGTGCGACGGATCGTCGGTGTGGGTGGATGGGTCGATTACAAACGCCAGACAGTGCCGAACTTCCGCATCCAGGGGGACGATGCCCCGCCGCTCTGTATCGAGCATCTGGCTTTCATTCATGGCGGCATCGAGATCGACACTCGGCGGACGATCGTTTTCCGGAGCGTAGCAGACTGTGACCTGACCATGACCGACAGGGCGGCCGGGGGAGAGTTGTTTTTCGAGGATTTTGTGACGCATTCGCTCGCTTTGCAAAAGCAGCGAGTCTGGGCACGTCAACTCAATGTGGAAAACGAAGGGACGCACGTCGTCAACGATGCGGGAGACTTGTGGGTCCTGGGTTACAAGACCGAGCGCGGTGGCACGCTGCTGGAAACGCGTCAGCAGGGACGCAGTGAAATCCTGGGAGGCTTCAGTTACACGACGACCAGCGGCAAATTAGCGCCGATGTTTGTCACCCACAATTCCTCGGTCTTCACCTATTTCCAGGAAGTCTGTTACACAGGTGATCCGTTTGAGATTCTCGTGCGGGAAACCCGGAACGAATCGACCGTAAAGGTCCGGCGTGGCACGGGGACCACAGCACCGTACGTGTCCCACTTTCCACCCGAGTGACGGGGGACCTGGCGCAGCGACATCGCAAGTGATACCGATCAGACGTCGAGTTCTTTGACGTCCAGGGCGTGCTTTTCGATGAATTCGCGGCGGGGTTCGACATGATCGCCCATGAGCACGCGGAAGATCTCATCCGCCGCGACGGCATCCTGCATCGTTACCCGCAGCAGCGTTCGGCTTTTGGGATCCATCGCAGTTTCACCAAGTTCGTCGGAATTCATTTCACCCAGACCCTTGAACCGGGTCAGTTTCAAACCCTGTTCGCCCAGCTTGCGAATCTGATCGAGCAGATCGCGCAGGCTGGCCACCGGATATTCCTCGCCATCACTGAGCACCACAAACGGACGAATCGCCATACCGTCTTTCGTGCCAGCCGACAGCAGATCCTTGAAATGAATTCCATAGCCGGCCAGCTTTTCGAGCACGCGATTGATCGTGCGGGTCTCATGCAGGTCAATCACCTGCAGCATCGATTCCTGCCCCTGTTTTTGGGTGGCATCGACCGCGTCGCCCGTATCCTTCTCCGGAGTGTCGTCCACGATCCGCAGTTCATGGCCGCGGCGGGCTTCTTCCTGGGTGATGAACTGTTCGAGATCGGTGCGCTCGGCGAACCAGTGCTGCTCGCGGCCCAGAAAGATACGGTACTTGGGCAACAGGCCCCGTTCGGTCAGATGTTTCGCCGCGATGAAGCGCAGGTCGATCCCACGCCGTTCGAGGGTGATCAGGGGTTCTTCGATTTCCGCGAGTTCGCTGATGATGATCCGCAGCGATTCCCCTTCCATCGTCGTGCCATCTTTGAAACGCAACGCGGTACCCACCATGCCGAGTTCGATGAGTTCTTTCGTCATCTCAGCCGCCGTCTGCACATAGCGGGTCTGCTTGCGTTGAATGACCCGGTACAAGGGGGGCTGGGCGATGTAGATACACTCCTGCTCGATCAGAGGCCGCATGTGGCGGAACATGAAGGTGAGTAGCAGCGTGCGGATGTGACTGCCGTCGACGTCGGCATCGGTCATCAGGATGATTTTGCCATAGCGGCGTTTGCCTGCGTCTTCGAGTTCGGCTCCCGGGGCGACACCAACCGCCTTGAAAATGGCGGCGATTTCTTCGTTATCGAGAACTTTGACGAGTTGCGCCTTTTCGACGTTCAGGATCTTACCGCGCAACGGCAGAATGGCTTGCGTATTGGAATCGCGACCCGTGTCGGCTGAGCCACCGGCCGAGTCACCTTCCACCAGGAACAGTTCACTCGATTGCAGGTCGTGGGTCCGGCAGTCACGTAGTTTTTCTGGGAGACCTGACGAGGTGAGGGCCCCTTTACGCCGGACCATTTCCCGGCTCTTGCGGGCCGCCTCACGGGCCTCGGCAGCGGTCATGGCTTTCTGGCAGACTTTCTTGGCAATCTGCGGATGCTCTTCGAAGAACTTCGTGAGCACCTCGTACATCACGCTCGACACAACCCCTTCAACTTCGTTGTTGAGCAGCTTGGTTTTGTTCTGCGACTGGAACTGCGGGTGCGGGACATTGACCGCAATCACAGCGGTCAGCCCTTCACGGAAATCGTCACCACTGGGTTCGAGATCTTTGAACAGTGCGGCTTTCTTGCCATACGAATTCAGGGTCCGCGTCAGACCGCTGCGAAAACCCGAGAGGTGGGTACCCCCATCGGGGTTGGGAATGTTATTGGCAAAGCAACGGACGTTTTCGTTGTAACCGTCGTTGTATTGCAGCGCCACGTCGACCGAAATGTCCTGGTCACTGCCGATGGCACGAATGACTTCGGGGAACAAGGGTGTTTCCGTACGGTTCAGCCAGGCCACAAATTCGTCGAGGCCACCCTGATAACAGAATTCGTCTTTCTGACCTGTAAGTTCATCCGAAATCTTGATGCGCACCCCGCGATTCAGGAACGCGAGTTCCTGCAGACGGCGATGCAGCACGTCGTAGCTGAAATGGGTGTCACCAAAAATCTTGCTGTCGGGCATGAAGGTCATGCGCGTGCCGGTGGTCGGCGTGCTGCCCAGGCGGGCCAACTGGCTCGTTACGTCACCCCGGGCGAATTCCATTCGCCAGACGTGTCCTTCCCGACGACTTTCAACCACCAGCCATTCACTGAGGGCGTTGACCGCCTTGATGCCGACGCCGTGCAGACCGCCGGTCCCTTTGCGATAGCCCCCCTTGCGGTCGAATTTCCCACCGGCGTGCAACGATGTCAGCACGACTTCCATGGCGGGCTTGTTGTCCATATCGGGCATGGGACCGACCGGAATGCCACGGCCATCGTCATTGCAGGTGAGTGAGCCATCGAGGTTCAGTGTCACGGTGATCAATGAGCCATGGCCGGCCACATATTCGTCGATGCAGTTGTCGACGACTTCGAATACCAGGTGATGCAGACCCCGCGTGTCGGTCCCGCCGATGTACATCGCGGGACGCATGCGGATCCCTTCCAGGCCTTTGAGCGCCTCGATCTGGTCGGCACCGTATTCAGCCGGTTCAGCAGTCGCGGCGGGAGCCGATTCGGCCGCCGGGGCTGAATCGGTGCCCGGAACCGGGTTGTCGCTGGGGACGTTGGTGGCTTCTTGGTCTTGCGGAGAACTCATGGCTTGATACTGCTATCCAGTTTGAACTTCAGGTCTTTGATTTTCAGGTCGGCGTGCTGCTCAGTCAGCTTTTCGAGGAGTGACTGCCGGTGAAAGCCGTTCAATTCCGCGAGCAGGGCGGAATTTGCCACCGAAACATGGAGCACTCCGCGGCGAATGGCCACGGCCCGGGTCTGCCGGCCGATCAAGGTCCCGGCGATCTCACGCCAGGCTTTCTGCAACTGGGCCTCTCCCTGGGGGCGGGCATAGCCCCGCAGGGCGATCAGTTGACTCAGGGCCTGCGTCAGTCGCTGTGGGTCCCTGCCCAGTCTGTGTTCCGATTCCCAGTCGTCCGGGCCGCCCCGAAGCAAGGGCATGACGGTTAACGATCCCTCGACAAGGGCATGACGATGTAAACGTATCCATCTTCCGTGCGGAACACGGCGGCACTTTCTGAATCGGTCAATTCCAGGCGAATCGGCGTCGAACTGTCGAGCACCCGCAGGAAGTCGGCGACATAGCGCGGGTCGAAGGTAATCGTCAATTTCGCGCCGTCGTAGCTGATCGGCAATTCGACCTTCGATTCGCCGATGTCTGCCGCACGGCTCGAGAGAGTCATCAACCCCTGCGAGAATTCGAAATCGACGCCCCGGCTCTCTTCGCTCGTCACAATCTGGGCTTGTCGAACTGCCGAGTGGAAGGGACCAGCCACCAGTTCGATGCTGATCTGGCTCGACGAGGGAATCACGTCCTGGTACCGAGGGAATCGACCTTCAACCAGTCGGCTGTAGATGGTGGCATGACTCGTTTTGACGAGCACATCGTTGTTGCGAATCGCCAGGCTGACCGCTTCTTCTTTTTCGGTCAGACTCCGTTCGATCAACTGCAGCGCCTTGGACGGAACCACAGGCAGCAGGTTTTCAATCGCGGCCCCGGCAGTCTGGGTGCAGGCACCACGGACGACAGCCAGGCGACGCGTGTCGGTCGCCGCCAAGACGATCACTTCTCCCTTGATCTCCAGGAGCACCCCGCCCAAGGCGTAACGGGTGCTTTCGGTGTCGGTCGCGAAGACGGTCCGGTGAATCATCTGCTTCAGCGAGGCGGCAGAAACCGAGACCGAGTTGGCTTCATCAAACTCGGCGACCGTAGGGAACTCTGCCGGATTTTCCGAGCCGAGTTTATACTGGGCCCGTTCGCCTCGAATGAGCGTCCCGGCGTCGGTGGTTTCGATGAGGACCGATTCGCCCTGCATTTCCCGCAGAATCTGCAGAACCCGATTGGTCGGCAGCAGCACTTCGCCAGGAATCTCGACGGTCGAGTCCGAGAGACGATAGCGGATCCCGATTTCCTGATCGGTCCCGATCAGGATGGCGCTGTCGGTTGCCGCTTCGAGTTTGACGTTCTGGAGAATCGGTTTCGGAGTTCGTGAGGGAACGACACCACTGACTGTCTGAAAAGCAGTGGTCAAAGCTCCCCGCGAGCACGAAATCTTCATAGGCACGTGCCTCCCCTCGGTGAGGTTTCCGAGGTTATAAAGAAATACAATCAGCAGCAGTAGTATTACAGGTGCGGCCGCGTGTGAATTGAATCACGACAAAAAACTGAATCCGTATGATATGTAAATAGTTACGATCATTCAATCTTCCCAGGAAACTGTGCAAGTTTCGTCAGTTGGCAGATGGTTGGTCGTGGGAGATCAGCGAGTTAAAACAGGCTCCTGAGGGAAACGCAGCACACCCGGCTTGTTCGCTCGACAAACGTCATCCATCTCTGTCCGGAAACCGACAGGTTTTGCACACACCCGAGCCCCCAGTTGTGGGAAAAATGGTCGGCGTCAGCCTGGTAACGAGGCTGCAAAAGAACCATGTCGTGGATTTTCTGGTTTCTCATGCTGCCAAATTATGATTTCTTGGGCTTCCGACGAGATTTCAGGTTCCGATCGGGAAGTTCGTCATCGACCGCATCCAGACCCAGGGTTCCTTTCGGAACTCCAAGCGACGCTTCAATTTGTGAAAAATGGAACTGCAAATCGGCGGCACTCGGCAAGAGTTTCACCAGCCTTCGGCAGGCGTACAGAACGGTCGTATGATCACGACCACCGAAATACTGCCCAATCTCTTCCAGGCTGCGTTCAGTCAATCGGCGGGCCGTCAGCATCGCACATTGCCGGGGCAGAGTGCAGTCGCGTGACTGTTTTCGGGAACGCAATTGGGAGTTGGTAATACCGAACTGCCGGGCGACCGCCGTGCAAACTTGCGCCAGACTGGGCTGCGGGGGCAGGATTTCGTGTTCCAGGTATTTCCGAACCAATTCGGAATCGATGGGCTGACGGCGGCCGTGAGTCAGCGATTGCACCTGACCCAGAGTCGCCGCGAGTTCCCGCGGCGAAACGGGTAACTGGCGTGCGAGAAGCTGCGCAGCGTCTTCCGTGAGGCGGATCTGGCGCGACTCGGCGAAATGCAGCAATAATTTCGCGCGACTGTTGAGCCCCGGCGGGCGAATCCGCACGCTGACACCGCCGCGGAACCGCGAGATGAGTTGGCGGGTAAAGGGCGAAAGTTCTCCCGGAGGGACCCGACTTGTCCAGATGACCTGGCTGCCTTGAGCCGACAGTTCGTCGCATAGGAACTGCAATTGAATTTGCGACTGCGGTCGGCGTTCCAGAGCGTGCACGTCCTCGACGATCAGCAGGTCGTAACTTCGGGTTGCGGCTTGAAACAGCGGGATGGTTTGTTTTGACGCGGCTTCGGCAAAATTCGCCGCAAATTCTCGCGCCGTGACAGGTTCGATATGGGCCTGAGGATGGCTCGCGGTAAAGCGGTCCACGGCCCATTGGGCCAGATGGGTTTTTCCCGTACCCGAGGGGCCGTACAGATAAATCGACTGTCGGCGTTCGTCGGGAGCGGACGGTTCCCCTACGGCCGAAATAGCCGCCCAGGCGAACTTGTTTTCTGGCAGAACCAGAAAGCTCGCGTCAGCCCGTGGTGCAGAAGAACCGTCGGATCGCGCCATAACGGCTGCAGTATACCAAGGGCCGTGTCCGGCGTAATGGCGTACCGCTGCTTTCATAATCGAGTGCCCGGCGACCAGCCGTCAGGCACTGTTTCGCAGCCTTGTGACGACCCGGGCAATGGCCTGGGCCGCCTGTTCCACTTCGGCCGCGGTGGTGTGAATGCCGACGCTGAAACGTACGGCGGATCGCCAGATTTCAGGGGGTTGGCCCATTTCGAGCAGTACAGGAGCCGGTTCTGCGGCACCGCTGGCACACGTGCTGCCGAGTGAACATGCGACTCCTTCCAAATCGATCGCAACCAGGAATGCTTCCCCTTCCACCCCGGGGAAAGAGACATGGAGCGTATTCGGCAATCGCTGATTGCGGGCACCGTTGACGACAACTGGCGGACACAGGGCCACAAGCCTTTGTTCGAGCAGATCGCGGACAGTTCGCGTGTGTTGCATCCGTTGATCAGCCTCAGCCGCGAATAATTCGAGCGCTTTGGCCATGCCGGCGATCAGAGCCACACATTCGGTACCCGGGCGACGGCCGTCTTCCTGATGACCGCCAAACGCACACGGTGCCAGTTTCAAGCCCCGTTTGAGCAGCAGTGCCCCCACACCCCGCGGTCCGTAGAACTTGTGAGCCCCGAACGCCAGTGAGGTAGCACCCAATTGATGAAAATGCACGGGGATTTTGCCGACGGCCTGCACCGCATCGATGTGCAGCCAGATCGACCGGGCCTGACAGATCGCCGCGAGAGCGGACAGGTCCTGAATAACCCCTGTTTCGTTATGCGCCAGAATGATATTCACAAGCCGCGTCTCGGGCGCGAGTGGAGTACCAGCCAAATGGGGTGGGTCGTCAATCGGTTGCAACCGGCCCACCGAATCGACCGGCAGAGTTTGCAGTTTCCAGCCTTTGGACTCGAGAAAACGGCACGTTTCCCGAATCGCCGGGTGTTCGCCTCCCGTCAGTGCGATCGAGCAGGGGGTACCCGTTGCGCAGCCCAGAACGGCCATATTATTGGCTTCAGTACCGCCACTGGTGAAAATGACTTCATCAGGAAAGGCCCCTACGATGTGGGCGATCGACTCGCGGGCTTCTTCGAGAGCCCGGCGGGCTTTGCGGCCCAGGGCATGTCGGCTGCCAGGATTGGCAAAACTTTCACGCCAGTGCCGGTCCATGACCTCTATAACAGCGGGGAGGGGAGCAGTGGTGGCGTTGTTATCGAGGTAGATCATGGTAGTTCAACTGTTGTTCGCCGGAGGACGACCCGCCGGGCGAAATCACCCGGGGGTCAAAGCAGTATCGTGGTCTCGCTCAGGCAATTCAATTGCGCTGCCGGGCAGGTCGTATCGGTGTCCGATCAGCAAATTTCTGAAGTTTGGCGTTCGTACGGGCCAGTGTGTACTTTTGGACTTCAGGCGACCTATAATTCTGGGTTATCCCACGAAATCCCACCCAGGAATACCGGGTCGCGGGGGGTGTTGGTTCCTCGTACCTGCGTAGCTTGTTCCAGTGCGCGACTCTGCTGTCGCGGCGCGCTTCCACCAGAGGCAATATGTTCCCAGTTTCCAGATTGGCGATGACTGTTCGGGGTCGGGCTCTCTCGCACCTGTCACTGTGTTTGTTGACGGGGATCTATGGAGTTGCGTTGTCCGGCTGCGATCAACCTGAGGACATTCGGGTTTATACCGTGGCGAAACCGCCCCCGATGGAAGTTAAGGCAGGGTCAGGGAATACGGCAGATCAGCTTCTGCCCGGAGGGTCGCCGCCCGGTATGTCGGCTCCCTCGGGACCGACTCGTCTGCTGGGAGCGATCACTCCACGGGGGGATAAGACGTGGTTTTTCAAACTGATGGGACCTCCGGCGGCTGTCGAAGCCCACACCGGCGGATTCGCCCAGTTCGTGCGGTCACTGACCTTCACGAAACAGGGTCCGAAATGGCAGTTGCCCGAGGGCTGGGAGGCTGAACCGGGAAGTCAGATGCGGTTCGCAACGATTCGCCTACCTGCGGAGGGGAAATCGCTGGAATTAACGGTGATAGCACTCCCCACCGGTCCTGGTGATTTCGCCCCGCAATTGCTGGCCAACGTCAACCGCTGGCGCGATCAGGTATCGCTCAAAGAACTGCCGGCGGACCAGATCGGAAAATCGCCCGAAGTCCAGAAACTGGAAGTGGATGGGGAATCCGTCTGGATCACCGATTTTACGGGAAGTGGCAAAGGGAGTTCGATGTCCGGTTCGGGGTCGGGTGGTGCCCCGCCGGCTCAAGTCGAGCGGCCCCCGCAGAAACCTGCCGGGTTACCCTTTGATTGCGAAGTTCCAGGTCAATGGGTGGCCGGTCAGGCTTCTCAGTTTCAGATCGCCGTGTTTGACGTCCGCGAGGGTGATCGCAAAGGGCTGGTTTCTGTGAGCACAGCCGGTGGGGATCTGGCAGCGAATATCAATCGCTGGCGCGACCAGGTAGGGCTGTCGGCCATCAGTCCCGAGGAGATTCAAAAGACGGCCCAGAAACTGGCACTGGGAGAGCACGAAGGGTTGTACGTGCAGCTGGAGGGGCCCGAATCGGCACAACCACGGAAGTCGATTCTGGGGGTGATTGCCAACGTCGAAGGCCGGCAATGGTTTATCAAATTCACAGGCGACGCCGAACTGGCGCAACAGCAGAAACCGTTGTTCGAGAGCTTTGTGAAGTCGATTCGGTTTCGCTAGCCGGCGGGACCCCTGTACAGCGTGTGCTCTCGTACCGCCGGTGACACCCGGATGGACGACAGCGATGCCGTGTGAGACGTGACTCAAAATACTGGCCGGCGACCCCGGCGGAGGATGCGATGGCGACAGGTGTTCAGAACGCACAGACGACCGATCCGGAATACCGGTTTCCCGAGCAATCCGACAATTCGGGGGGGCAGGCGGTCCTGCGGGTCCTCAAGGTCCTGGCGTCACTGAAGATCACGGTGGTGCTGTTCTTTATGGCCGTGTTGATCGTGCTGATCGGTACGCTGGCCCAAACCCGCGATGACATCTGGGTCGTCGTGCGAGAGTACTTCCGCTCGTGGTTTGTGATGGTGCCGCTGAAGGTGTTCTTTCCCCCCGCCTGGTTCCCCAATACAGAATGGCCCGACATCAGCATTCCCTTTCTGGGTGGCTGGTCGATCGGCGCCCTGATGGGGATCAACCTGGTGGCGGCCCACCTGGTCCGATTCCGGGTGCAGGCCAGCGGTGGCAAGGTGGCGGCCGGCGTGGTGGTGATCGCGGCCGGCTGTCTCCTGACCGCCGCCGTGATCATGGGTGGCAACGGGTCAACCTTTCAGGGAACGCCGCTGCTTGACCCATCGACGCGCATTCTCTGGCAACTGGTGCAGGCCACGATCGCCGGGGTCGTGTTGCTGGCCGGTTGTGTGCTCGTGTTCAAGAAACGGGCAGGCATTGTACTGCTGCACGGCGGGGTCGGGCTGATGATGTTCAGCGAACTGTGGGTAGGCAAGACGGCCGTCGAAGCTCAGATGCACATCGTCGAAGGGGAAACCGTCAATTTTGTGCAGGATATCCGCACCACCGAATTGGCGGTCATCGACCCCTCGGAAGCAGATTCCGACAAGGTGGTCGCCATTCCGCAACGGTTCCTGCAGGCAGACGAAGTCATCCGGCATGACGCGCTCCCCTTTGATCTCAAGATCGTCAAGTACCTGCAGAATTCCGACCTGCGGAGCCTGAACTCAGAAGACAAGAATCTGGCGACAGCGGGGTTGGGATTGCAGATGATCGCCGTGCCAGCCAAGGCCAGCGTCGGAACCAGCAACGATGGCAAGGTGGACGAGAGCGCGGTTTATGTGCAGGTGCTCAAAAAGGGCACCGGCGAGAGTCTGGGAACATACCTCTCGACCCTGATCCAAACGCGGCTTTCGGAATCGCGACTGAAAACCGGTCTGTCAGAAAGCGAAATCCAGTCGCGGTTCCGCGTGGGGCCGTTCGTCCTGAAGATGAGTCAGCCGACCGAGGTCGAGTGCGATGGCAAGACCTACCGCATTGCCCTGCGATTCAAACGGACCTACGAACCGTACTCACTCCGGCTCGAAGACGTGCGCTTCGACCGCTACGTCGGGACCAACACCCCCAAGAACTATTCGTCGCGTGTGCGACTGGTCGACCCGACCCGCAACGTGGATCAGGAAGTCACGATCTGGATGAACAACCCGTTGCGGTTCGCCGGGCAGACGTTTTATCAGTCGTCGGTGGGGGCCGATCCCATCACCGGCATTGAATCAACCGGGTTGCAGGTGGTCACCAATTCCGGCTGGATGATTCCGTACGTCTCATGCATGATCATCGTGGTGGGGATGCTGGACCAGTTTGGTGTGGCTCTGTTGCGGTTTTTGAGACGCAAAGAGCGACAGGGGGTCGTGCAGGAATTCAGTCCAGCGGGTCAGACCAGAGGGACCTCGACGACCGGCGCGACGTTGGCAGGCGCCAAGAAGAAACTGGGAGCCGCGACCCAGGAAGAGCGCAGTCGCGAACTGGTGGCATCAGGCTTTCTGGGAGTGTCCGGGTCGCGGCGCGAATGGATTCCGGTGGCTATTGTGGTCACCATGTTTGTGTTCAGTCTGGCCTGGTACAGTTGGCCCAAATCGCGCAAGTCGGGCGAGTTTGACTACGCCTCGGCCGGTCGAATTCCGGTCGTCTACGAAGGCCGCGTGAAACCGCTCGACACATTGGCCCGCAATGCGTTGCAGGTGATCTCCGGTGGCCAGACATTGAGCGTACCCAAGGCGGGATATCCGATTGCCGAAAATGACGAAGACCCGGTCATGAAGTCACAGCCGGCCATTGTCTGGCTGCTCGATCTGATCTCTGGGAACGAGAAAACGGCCCAGCACCGAATCTTCAAAATCAATAATCCTTACGTGGTGGAATTGCTGGACTTGAAACGGCGCAAGTCGCACTTGTATACGCTTGATGAAATTCGGGGAAAAAACGGCAAGAACCTCGAAAAGTTCTACGACGGCATTAAGAAAGCCCGCGCCAAACCGGTCGAAAAGGTGACCAGCGACGATCGCAAACTGCTCGATCTCGACAAGCAGATCCGGGCGTTTACGGGGATTGCCGCGGGGTTTCTGGACCGCGAATTCAATCGGCCCAAGGTATTCGATTCGCCTGACGATGAACTGCGTGAAATGGCGCGCGGTCGCCGCACCGCCTTGTTGCGGATGCTGAGCGAAGAAGAAGAGCAGCGGGCCGAAGGGCATCCGCCTCTGCCTGTTCCCGTGCGGTTGGAAGGGGACGGAAACCGCAAGTACGAGTGGAAGGCGTATTACTCGGCGTACCTGCGCGACGCGATCGAATCTAAGGTTCTGGGAGAAAAAAAGCCGGATCCGAATGTCGCCGCCTGGGGCGAGATTCTGACCGCGTACGAAGATGGTCTGGCGGACGATTTCAACCGGTCCGTGGATAAGTACGTCGCGCAGATTGCCGCCGATCCGCCCGACGATGTGAAACTCACGGCCTTGGCTGTCGAGTCGTTCTACAATCGCGTATCGCCCCTCAACATCACCATGCCGTTCTACATTTTGGCCTTCGTGCTGTCGGCCCTGGGCTGGTTGTTCTGGACCGGACCCATGAACCGGGCGGCATTCTGGCTGATCGTGATGACGTTCGCGTTGCATACCTTGGCCTTGCTGGCCCGCATCTACATTTCCGGCCGTCCGCCGGTGACGAATCTCTACTCGACGGCTCCCTTCATTGGCTGGGCCTGCGTTGTGGGGGGGATTGCGGTCGAACGCCTGTATCGCATCGGCATCGGGAACATTGTGGCGACCATCGCCGGTTTCTCGACGTCGTTTATCGCCTACAAGCTGTCAGTCGATGGCGATACGTTTACGGTCATGCAGGCGGTGCTCGACACCCAGTTCTGGCTGGCGACCCATGTGGTCTGTATCAACCTCGGCTACGCGCCCACGTTTTTGGCCGGCTTGCTGGGGATCGCGTTGATTCTGCGGGGTACCTGTACCTGGACCCTGACCCCGCACGAAGAAAAAGAATTCGGACGGATGATCTATGGGACTTTGTGCTTTGCGCTGTTCTTCAGTTTCTTCGGCACCGTGCTGGGAGGACTGTGGGCCGACGATTCGTGGGGCCGGTTCTGGGGTTGGGACCCGAAAGAAAACGGCGCGCTGATGATCGTGCTGTGGAACGCGATGATTCTGCATGCCCGCTGGGATGGCCTGGTCAAAGACCGGGGAATGGCTTTGCTGGCGATCGGCGGGAACATTGTGACCGCGTGGTCGTGGTTCGGGGTCAATGAACTGGGTGTGGGACTGCACTCTTATGGTTTCAAGGAGGGAACCCTGCACTGGCTGGGGCTGTTCGTCCTCAGCCAACTGGCCATCATCGGCCTGGGCAGCCTGCCCCGCCAGACCTGGCTGAGCGCTACGCCCGCCAAGACGACCTGATCCGCACGACAACGCCCGAAGTGACCGAGCCGTCAAACCACGCAGACCGGGAGGCATTCCCTCCCGGCGCTTTGCTGTGGTTGGTTAAACCAGGAGAGTAGGAGAGGGACCGCACGATTGCGGTCGCCCCTCCCCTCATCAAACCGGACTGGCAGATTTCCGGCATCCGGC
>JAFEBR010000656.1 GCA_018242565.1 Planctomycetota bacterium
AGTTTCCAAAAATGAAGCCACAGGCGTTCATTGAGGGACGACCAGACGGGGCAGGGCCAGAACCGCATAGCCGCTGAACAGGCACGGACACCAATCGGTGGCCACGGGAATTCTGATGGGAGTCCACGCCTGACGGGCCAGACTGGCTGAACCGGGGGGCCGTCTCGGGCGATTTCCAGCCGATTTCTCAAAGAATTTCGAATTTCAGCGTTTTCAAAGTCATGGAGTAAAGGGCCGAATTTCGACATGGAACGCCCGGCTGATAGAATGAAATAACGACTCAGGTTGCCTGCCTGTCAGCCGTTTTTTCCGAGTGTCTGACAATCAACGTCTCTGGTCATGCAGTAGCCTGAATTCGATTGATGGCGACGTTGGTGGTTGACCGAAAACAGAATTCAGGATAAATAGATAAGCCGACTTTGATGTTGAGTTGGGCGTCCAGGACGGGAGCGAAGGCGATGTTGCGAATCAATCTGGGGACTTCGGGGGCCTATTGTGATGGCTTCAGTCGTCGTAGTTTCCTGCAAATGGGTTTGGCGGGGATGGGGGCGCTGGGGTTGCCGCAGATCTTGCGAGCGAAAGAAGAGTCCGCCCGGTCGGGCGATCCCAAAAAGGACACCTCGGTCATTTTGATCTGGTTGGACGGGGGGCCGAGTCACCTGGATCTCTACGACATGAAGCCCGAAGCTCCAGCGGAGTATCGGGGCCTGTGGAATCCGATCCGGACGAATGTCTCGGGGATCGAAATCTCGGAGTTATTTCCGTTGCAGGCAGCGCTGGCGGATCGTTTTTCCATCGTCCGTTCCCTGCACCACAACAATGGGGATCACTTCACGGGTGGTCATTACATGTTGACGGGGCGGGGAGGGGCCAGCGGCGCAGACACCGCGGGTAAGTACCCGTTTGTCGGTTCGATTGCGACGTCCGTGCTCGGCTCGCGGCGCACGGGCATGCCGGCCCACGTGGCCGTTCCCTATGCCTCCAGCATTGGATTGCGGCCGGGATATTTCGGTGCGAACTACGTGGGACTCCAGCACAACCCCTTTGAGACCGATGGCGACCCCAACGCCGCGAACTTTCAGGTCAACAATATGCAGATCCCGGCCGATCTGTCGATTGCGCGTCTACAGGATCGGCAGGGGTTATCGAAAACGTTTGATAAGCTCCGCAGAGATCTCGATGCCAAGGGAACCGTGGCCGCCGTTGATCGCTTCGATCGTCAGGCATTCGATCTGGTCACCGGGGCCTCGGCGCGGCGGGCATTCGATATCAATTCGGAAGATCCGCGATTGCGCGAGCGATATGGGCGCCATAGTTGGGGACAGAGCACTCTGCTGGCGCGCCGCCTCGTGGAAGCGGGTTCGACTGTAGTCACGGTCCATTTCGGAGGTTGGGACCATCACTGGGATCTCAAGGCCGGTATGGAACGCTACTTGCCGATGGTGGATCAGGCGGTCTCGGCTTTGTTTGAAGATTTGACGGCTCGCGGACTGTACGACAATGTCCTCGTAATGTTGTGTGGCGAATTCAGCCGAACTCCCCGGATGAACGACGGTGGCAATGGTGGCGCGCCGATGAGCATGGGAACGCCGGGCCGAGATCACTGGGGAAATGCCATGTTCTGCCTGCTGGGGGGCGGGGGAGTGCAGGGGGGCCGCATCGTGGGTTCAACGAACAGTCGCGGCGAAGTGCCGAAAGACCTGCCTCTCAAACCGTCCGACATCCACCACACCATGTTTCACGTTTTGGGTGTCGATCCGTCGCTTCAGTTCCTGAATCACGCCGGTCGGCCGATTCCCGCGCTGGAGCCTGGCCGAGTCATTCACGAACTGTTGTAAAGGCAAGTCGGCGCGATACAGGCTGCTCAGCCGTGTCCGTGGATGATTTGAGGTCGATGG
>JAFEBR010000657.1 GCA_018242565.1 Planctomycetota bacterium
CCCCGCGTGAGTGACAGCCGAATGAGTGATTGTGGCGGCGAACCCAATCCAAAAAACAAAAACCCAACCCAGCCGGCCGATTCGCCAGTCGTTCAAACCAACCCAAGGCGGGGCCGCAAGCTCAGAGCGCTCTGAACGAGCCAGAAACGACAGATGTGTTAAGGGGTAGCCCAAGATGAAAAGAGTTTGAACAAATTCCACAGGTCGTCTGGAAATTAAATATCCGGTCGTCCCTGATATTGGGCGTCCACCTCAAAGTCAAGTGGTTTTTGTCAGAAAATGCCCTGTCGATGGGGAAACCGCCTGTCGTGACGATACGCGAGCGTCCATCATCATGCCCCGCCGGAATTCACCGTCCCCCCAAACAGAAGCCGGCAGTCTTGCGGTGGGCTGGGCAGGGGACCACGCAAGATGAAGATGTGCGGTAACCCAGGGTTACGCCGCCAGGTACCGCCCGTCTCTCGCCTCTACGCCTTCATGCCCCCGGAATTGAGCCGAAACCTCGGCGGCAATTGCTGAACCGCCTGGCACATGCGTGTGCAAAACAGCCACGTCGCTGCCTGCGAACGAAGACTCCCGAACATTGCAGGTAACGGATTCTCGGATATCGTTGTGATTCCTGGGCCCCGGTTAACTTCACTCCCGCGGGCCAAGCGGATGGTGTTACGTACGTGATACCGGTACACCGGTTTTCCACACACGGGCCACACGAACTGAATGACTGCGGATTTTGGCAGTCCGGATTAAAAGCCAGCGCCGCATGTCCATCACCTCGACCGTCACACTGTATTCGACAAATCAGGCGTGTGACGAACGTCGCCTGCTTTCCGAGATCATCCAGTGGAGTGGGGTCACACCGCGCAGCACTGAGGAAGCACCGTTCTGTATTGTGCGGAGCCTTGGTGAAATGAGAAATTGGGATTGCATGAGGGCGGAATATGACGGCGTGCGACTACCGGATGACGAAGAACTGCTGTACGAACAAGATCCGCTGAATATTCCCACTCTGTTTCGGCCGGGCCGATGCCTCACCGTCGATTTGGGAAACTGCCCCGTGGGAATAAGATTTCGGAACGCGGTGCGTGCTGGAATTCCCGAGAGCATTCGGAATGGGTACTGCCCCGGCGATGTTTTCGTCCGCGTTGGTGATCATGACATTGTGGAGTCGGTTAATTGCGAGTGTCATTTCGTAGCACGCGTAATTTGTTCCATCGATTTCTTCGGCTATTCCTGCCCACATGACCATCCGGGAATGCTGCAGCAATTGCAGGCGTTGCCGCTTGTGGAGTCGATGTGCCGCGACCTGTCGCGTGTCATCGGACCGGTAAAACTAAGCCATTCCATTTACGCATAACGCTGGCGCGGAAGCCGGACAGCCGGGCCCCAGGCAAACACACTGGCCCCGGCAGTTACGGGTCGCGCCCCGCCGCCACCCACTCCCCGCCGGCCCCGTGCCGGTGGAAGTCATGACTGGCCGCTAAACCGCGCCCCTCAAGCTCGACCAGCCCTGTGCCGGTAGGGAGCCTGTCGCGATCGAGGTCGCAAGTTAGGCTCAGTGGCCCTCGCGACGTGCCGACCTCGTACCAGTCCACGGCGGCAGGAATCACCGAACTTAAGACGCTCCACTCCTTCTGTTCATCCAGCCAGCACGATCAGGTGCAGCGCGGTCTCCGAGCCCCCCCCCGACATCCTCGTTCAGATCGTACCTCACAGGCAGTCCACGATTACCGAGTCGGCGAGAAATTTGCCGGCGCGGGTCAGGCGGAGGTGGGGGCCCGACCATTCGAGCAGTCCCTGGGCGATATTGCGGGCGATCGCCGGACCGGCGACGGATTCCAGTGCGAACCCGGTCAAGTCACGAAACGTCTGCTGTTCGACGCCGTCGGCTCGCCGCAGACCCACGATCAGCGCTTCGCGGGCCCGGTCCTCGGGGGCCAGTTCGTCCACATCCAGCACCGCCGACTGTCCCGCCAGCACGCGGGCCACCCACGTCGTGAAACTGCGGTGGTTCGTCTCGCGGCGACCCTGCAGGTAACGGGCCGCGCCGGGACCGAATCCGTAGTAGGGCAGGGCGGCCCAGTACGTTTCGTTATGTCGGCAACGAAAGCCCGGGCGCGCAAAGTTCGACAGTTCGTAGTGTTCGTATCCGTGCCGGGGGAGTTCGTCGAGCGCCAGTGCGTACATGTCCCGTTCGAGTTCTTCGGGAGTCTGCACCAGATCTCCCCGGTTCCGCCGGGCCCAGAAGCGGGTCCCTTTTTCGAACGTCAAGCCATACGTCGAAATGTGCGTGGGATGCAGCGCGATGGCCCGCTCCAGAGTCTCGCGCCACAGGTCCAAAGTCTGGCCGGGAACACCAAAGATCAGATCGAGGGCCACGTTGGGGATGTGCGGCCGCAGTCGGCGGACGGTCTCTTCGACCATGTCGCCGGTATGATCACGTTCGAGGGTCTGCAGAATCTGGCGGTCGAACGCCTGCACTCCCAGGCTGACCCGATTGACGCCGTGGCGGGCCAGGCAGGCGATCTTGTCGTCGTCCAGGCCGGCGGGGTTGGCTTCGACGCTGAATTCTCCCCCGGCGTTCAGCGGAAACCAGTGGGTTGCCAGGCGCAGGAACCGATCCAGCCAGGGGGCTGGCAGGTGGGTTGGCGTGCCTCCCCCGACAAACAGGGTGTCCACCGGGCGAGGCTGGCCCAGTGACGACAGTTCCCGTTCCAGGGCCCGCAGATAATCGTCGCTCCGCTGGTCCTGTCCCGCGACGACTGTGAAGTCGCAGTACCCGCAGCGATGCGCGCAGAACGGCACATGGAGATAGGCAGCCGTCGGCAGGGGATACGGGGTGGGCATGGCAGCATGTTAACGCCCCGGCGTGACATTCACAGGTCTGCCCGGTGTGGAGCAGGGGGCTGCAAGTCTTCAGTTGGGGGGGGTGTGTGCTCGAGACCGCGAGCGTTGGCATTCGCCCTGTTGATCTGTCAAACTAGCGGGCTGGAGTTGCTGAATTTCCTCACGTATCCCGCCTTTTTCAGGAGCAGCCTACGATGTCTGCCGAGCAGTCGTTGTCCCGTCGTAATTTCCTCGTGGCCTCGGGTGTGGCCGCGACCGCGGTGGCCTTTACCGCGAAAAGTTATGCCCGCGTGATCGGGGCCAACGATCGGATCCGCATGGGCTTCATCGGCGCCGGCGGGATGGGTTCCGGGCATATCGGTGCCTGTTTGAGCCTGAAAGATAAGGACAATCTCGAATTCCTGGGGGTGGCCGACTGCTGGAAAAAGCGGGCCGAAGAAGGGGCCGCCAAACTCGGCACCAAAGCCTTCACCGATTATCGGAAAGTTCTCGAAACCGACATCGACTACGTGACGATTGCCACCCCCGAACACTGGCATGCCCAGATGACGCTCGACGCTCTCGACGCCGGCAAGGCCGTCTACGTCGAAAAGCCGATGACGCATACGATTCCACAGGCCCAGGCGGTGATGAAAAAGGCCCGTGAGAAAAAACTGCCGGTGCAGGTGGGCGTGCAGGCGATGTCTGACGACAGCTACGCCTCGGCCGGTGAAGCCATCCGCAAGGGGGTGATCGGCAAGGTCGTACAGGCCCAGATCGAATACGTCCGCCGATACGACGCACAGGGACCGTGGCGCGACCCCGATGTCGCCGATGCGACTCCCAAGCCCGCCGATCTCGACTGGAACGCCTGGTTGGGACACGCTCCCAAAATCGACTGGAATCCGCACCACTACTTTGAATGGCGGAATTACTCGACCTATTCCGGCGGGATCTGCACCGACCTGTTCATTCATCGCATCACCCGCATCATGAAGGCCTGCGACCTGCTGTACCCCCGCCGGGTCGTCGGGATGGGCGGTATCTGGCAATGGCCCGATGGACGCGATCTGCCCGACAACTTTGAAATGATCTGCGAATATCCCCGCGGCATGACC
>JAFEBR010000658.1 GCA_018242565.1 Planctomycetota bacterium
CGGCCAATCGGTAACCCCAAACCTCTGGAAGACATCGGGCAATTCCCGGTTATCCGTGACGACAGCGACGACCCCGGGAAGTTTGGCCAGTGATTCAGGCTCCCGGGCCGCATAACATCCAAAAACAACGGTTTGAGTTCCGGGCTGCTGCCGCGCCAGTTGTCGAACGGCCTGGCGGGCTTTCGAGTCGGCCTCTGCGGTGATGGTGCAGGTGTTGACCACGCACAATTCCGCGGCTTCGTGCTCGGCGGCCTCGCGGAATCCAATCTTTTCAAGGGCTTCCTTGACCAATTGGGTTTCGTACTGGTTCACCTTGCAACCAAGGGTGACCAGCCTGCAGGTCCGGTCTGACGGAACCGTTTGAGACTCAAGAACGGGAAGTTGGGTCAACATGGCGAGATCATAAACAGAGGGTGCCTGCGAGAGAATTGAATCGCCCAACTTTTTTAATCGGACCGGAAAACAGAATTTCGCTCGGATTGTACGGATTGGGTAAAGTCTTCCGTCCCGGCTGACGATAAGAGTTATGCTGGAGACACCGGTCCGCGAGCCTGTTCAATAGAAGCGTGCAGACAGCGAATCGGTGAAACTGAACTCCGGCCACACCAGAATCAACATAAGATGTTCTCCCAAATAGATTTGCAAAGAAACTTCGGCCCCTGTGGTGAAATCAGTGCCGAACATCGCAGTCGGCAGCGGGGGAAGCAGTTTTTGGCGCGGGATACAGCGACTCGGCTTGACTTTAAGTCCCAGTACCCATTACAGTTGAGACACGTTGGAGCCGGCTACCGGGAGTGAGTTGGCATACCGACGCGGCCTCACGCGGGAGAACCGAGTCGTGACCAAAAAAGAAATCGTTAAAGCCATCTCAGATGAAATCGGGATGACCCAACTTAAGACCAAGGAGATCGTCCAGAAGACATTCGACGCGATCGTAGAGACCTTGATCGAAGAGAAACGGATTGAGTTACGAAATTTCGGCGTGTTTGAAGTGAAAAAGCGCGCGGCTCGGAAAGCTCGAAATCCCCGAACCGGCGATAAAGTCTTTGTTCCTGAAAAGTACGTTGTTACGTTCAAGCCCGGTAAAGAGATGGAAGAAAAAGTGCGACAACTGGAAGAGGCCGCTGCCAAAGCCGCCTTGGAGTCGCAAGCCATCCCGCAGCCTGGTCCTGTCGAAACAACAACCTCGTAAGCTGAATCCCGTCACCACATCCCACCTGCCTCTCGGTGACGGTTTTATCCCATACACAATTTAGCGTTGGATTTGTGATCCGGGACGGAATGGAATTCCGCCCGGTTCCCGATCGCGGTCTGTCCCTGCGGACTGGTTCGCGAAGTGCGTTTTCTATCACGGAGGAAAGCTATGCGTACGATCGTGCTGAGCGTTCTGCTCGCGTGGGGTCTGGTTGCCAACGTCGGCTGCATTCTGCCGATTTACTCGTCGAACCCAGACATCCGCGCCCGGCAATTGATCATTACGTCAGAAAACCTGCGTCATGTCCCCGAAATCTGGGAACGGACCTGGTTCCTCGATATGCCAGACTTCTGTACCCCGTTCCGCACGCATGGCGGCGTGATCTAGTCAGACGACATCGCCTCTGTGAATCGCGTCGTTGCGTCTCCCGCGCGTGAACGTGGGGGACGCATCGCCCCCTGGTCGATCATGCACGGGGCCAACCCCGTGCTGTTCTGTAACGGCACGGGACGCAAACCGGTCAATGCATGCACGAATCGGCATCACGCGCCGATTCCGGCAACGATCGTTTCGCGACCGCCAGCACATGACCACCGGCGGACTGACTGGCACGATTTGCAACCGGCGTGCGAAGCCAGGCCCGCGGGCACGTCCTTGCGATGCCGGTCCAGAGTGGGACAATTCCAAATCGGGCCACTCTGATCAGTCGTTCGGCGAGAGCGGCCATAGCCGGGCTGGTTAACCCGCGCGGCACTGAAATCAGCCCGCACGGGACTCAGCGCAACAGCAGCGTCTGCATCATCTGACGCAGGGGGCTGGCATGGCCAGCGGCGGCCAGCGGCCTAGGCAGGTTTCTTTTCCATCTGCAGCCTGCGATTCCGTCGTGCCAGTCTGCCCACGTGGCCCGCGCCAGAGTGATCAGGTATCATAGTCATCTCGGCGAAAGCCGATGGAACTTATTCTTTGATCTCTCTGTATTTTCTCTTTGAGTGGTGACTCTGTGCCTGCAACTGGCGTGCAACATATCATTGTGGGCACAGCGGGGCATATCGATCACGGCAAGACGTCGCTCGTTCGTCAGTTGACCGGAATTGACACCGACCGTCTCCCCGAAGAAAAACAGCGAGGAATTTCCATAGATCTGGGTTTCGCTCACTGGGAATCCGACGGCTGTGCCTTCGGGCTCGTCGACGTCCCGGGTCATGAACGCTTTATCAAGAACATGGTCGCTGGCGTGACCGGCATCGACTTGTGCTTGCTCGTGATCGCTGCCGACGACGGCGTCATGCCCCAAACACGCGAACACCTTGAGATCATGGATCTCCTCGGCGTGCGAGCCGGGCTCGTGGTGGTCACCAAGACCGACTTGGTGAGCCGCGAATATGTCGACCTCGTGCGCGAGGAAATCTCGGAACTCACGCTCGGCACATTCCTCGACGGCTCTCCCGTGGTCCCCGTGTCCTGCCTGAATGGAACGGGAATCCCCGAATTGAAGCTCGCGATCCAGCAACTCGCCCGGCAGATGACCTGGCCCTCGCGAGACGATCTGTTCAGGATGCCGATTGATCGAGTGTTTTCCATTGCTGGACATGGAACGGTCGTCACAGGCACGGTCATGCGGGGCACGATTCACAAGGGCGACGTCGTTGATCTGTGGAGAATCGGCTGTGCGGAACCCGCCGAAGTCCGCATTCGCGGCGTGCAAAACCACGGCCTCGATCATGAGGAAAGCGGCTCCCGACAGCGAACCGCAATTAACCTGGCCGGCATCAAATTGCAGGATGTACAGCGGGGGGATGAGCTTTCATCCCCGGGATTTACGAAACCCAGTCGAAGGATGCTGGTCCGCTTGCGAGTTCTCAAATCTGCGCCGATCTCCATCAAGGATCGCATGCCCCTGCAACTGCATTTGGCAACACGGGAGACTCCCGTTCGATTACGGGTCGCGGGGGGCCGACTCGCCCCGGGTGAGATTGCATATGCAGAACTGCGTTTGCCTGAAGCCGTGATTGCCGAATACGGCCAGCGTTTCATCTTGCGCAGACGGTCTCCCGCAAGAACCATCGCAGGAGGAGTGATTCTTGATCCGGCACTGGAACCGCGCCGGCGGATCAAGGACTTGTCGGCCTATGGGACGTTGCGCGACAACCCCGACGAACTCCAGCGACTGTCTCAATTTCTGGCCGGATGTGATGTCGTTGATTCGTCCCCGTTGACCGCGGCCTGGCGATGTGGCATCGCGCTCGACACCTATGCCAGACGGGTCCAGGAATTGCTGCAACGTGGCGAGTTGTTGAAGGTGACGAGTTCTCCGACGCTGCTGATCCACCGCGATCGGTTCCAGACGGTCATGACCGCGATGTTGCGGCGCATCAGTCAGGAAATCGCCCGGCGACAGCCACGTCGCACAATTCCGGTCCGAGACATCCGGGCGGCCTGCGCAGAAATCGCGCCCCCGGCGGTGCTGGAGGCTGCCCAGTCGCACCTGCTGCAGTCCGGCAAACTGATTCGGATCGGCACCAACCTGGGTTTGTCGGAAGGCCGTGCCAAACTCACTAAACAACAGTCGGCAACACTCGCCAATCTGCTTGAAGCGATCACCCAGGCCGGGCTTGCTCCGCCCACCGCCAAAGAATTGGCCGTTTCACTGCAGCAGCCCCCCAAACAGCTTCAGGAACTGTTGAGTTTATGCGTTGAGGACAATGTGCTGTGCCGGATCGGAGAGGGGTTGTACCTCACTGCCGAAGCTCTGGACGAAGCGCAAACTCGCTGCTGCCGATTGCTGGAACAGGCCGGCAATGTCACGGTTTCGCAACTTGCGGGGGCCTGGAACGTGAGTCGCAAGTACGCCATCCCTCTGGCAGAGTATTTCGATGCGTGCCAAGTCACCGCTCGACAGGGAGACTTACGTCAACGCGGCCCGAAATTTGTGGTTCCGCCTCCGCTGACCGCGAGCGTCCCGACACCCGGAGAGTCCGCATGACCACTGATCGCGGGTCGCAGTATCAGGCCTTACCGGCGGTCGGTGATACTCTGCAGCAACCATTTGCCAAACTGCTGATCGAGCGATTCGGCCGTGATCAGGTCGTCCGCTGGATCCGAACGGCACAGGCGACAATTCGTCAGCGGATCACGGACGGTGAGTGTCGTTGCGATCGCGATACGCTGCAACGAATGCTGCAGGATCTTGTCCACGATCTCGCAGGGCAACTCACACAACACCGCTTGCGTTGGGTGATCAATGCCACGGGAGTGCTGTTACACACCGGACTGGGGCGTGCACCATTGAGCCGGTCCGCGGCGGCGGCAGCACTTGAAGCCGCGCAGTCCTGTAATCTGGAGGTCGACCTGGAGTCTGGGGAGAGGCGTCAACGCGGCTATCAACTTGAAGACGCCTGGCGAACCCTGACGGGCGCCGAGGCAGCATTTGTCGTCAACAACAACGCGGCAGCCACCCTGCTGGCACTCCAGGCGCTCTGTGCCGGGCGTGAAGTGATTATCTCCCGAGGACAATTGATCGAAATCGGAGGCTCGTTCCGCCTCCCGGAAATCTTTGCGTTGAGCGGGACACTGTTACGTGAAGTCGGAACGACCAACCACACACGACTGTCGGATTATGAACGGGCCATCACCCCGGCAACGGCGGCGATTCTGCACGTGCATCCTTCCAACTACCGGATTGTGGGCTTTGCGGATACGCCTGGCATTGTGCCCCTGACCAAGCTGGCTCAGCACCACGGCTTGCTTTCGATCGATGATATTGGGAGCGGCTGCCTGTCCCCATTGGACATTTTGCGAGAGTTTCCCGCGGAACCATCGTTTCAGGAGAGCCTGGAGGCGGGAGCCGATTTGGTTTTGGGGAGTGGTGACAAACTCCTTGGCGGACCACAATGCGGAATTCTTCTGGGCCGCGAACAGATCGTGAATCAAATTCGCCAGCACCCGCTGGCCCGTGCTGTGCGCATAGACAAATTGACATTAGCCGCCCTGGCAGGGACGTTGGATTCGTACCTGCAAGGACGAGCACAACAGGAAATTCCCCTGCTGCAGATGCTTTCGGTGACCTCAGACACACTCCGAAACCGAGCCACGTCGATCCGGAACCAGTTGCCGGCGTTACGCTACCTGTCACTCGATCTGCTCGAAACCACGTCCCCTGTCGGTGGCGGAACTCTTCCTGCTGTCGAATTGCCAACCCTCTGCCTCGTACTCAATCACGCGTCGCTCTCGTCCGAGGAACTCAGTCGACAATTGCGACTGGGCACGCCTGCGATCATGGGGCGTTGCCAGTTCGATCGCGTCCTGCTCGACTTGCGCAGCGTGCTCCCAGACGACGACAACCAGATTGTCGAGGGCTTACGACAACTCGACCAAAAATCACACGGTCATGTGTGAAACGTGACCACAGCGGGTGGGCCTCCCACCCTTAACATGGTTTGACTGGCATGGAGGCCGCCGCAAACCGTTACTGTTTTGCTCGATCGACAAGACCAGCACCACGACGAGAGATCAACATGCCAGATGAACCGATTCGTTTAACAAAGATGGCAAAGCGGGCTGGTTGTGCGGCGAAACATCCCCCCGGTTTTTTACTGCCGCTTCTGGGATTGCTGCCTCCCATCAATGATCCGCGCGTGCTGGTGGGCAGTGCGACCGCTGACGACGCCGCGGTCTACAAATTATCTGACGACCTGGCGCTGGTACTGACAACCGACTTTTTCACCCCCATCGTCGATGCGCCCCGTGATTTCGGGCGAGTGGCCGCGGCCAACGCCCTGTCCGATGTGTACGCGATGGGGGGCAAGCCTTTGGCGGCGCTGTCGGTCGTGGGATTTCCCGACTCGCTGCCTGCCACCGTTCTGGGCGAGATTCTGGCGGGTGCGGCGGAGGTGGTCGCCGAATCAGGAGCCAGCATCGTGGGTGGACACACGATCAAAAGCGAAGAACCAATCTTCGGCCTGGCGGTGACCGGCACGGTGCATCCGGACCGGGTCCTCGCGAATGCCGGGGCCCGCCCGGGTGACATTCTGATTCTGACGAAGCCCATCGGACTGGGAATCATCACGACGGCAGCCAAAAACGATCAGGACTCGCATCAGGCCATCGGGGACGCGATTCGCCTGATGACCACCTTAAATCGGACAGGCGCTGAGGTTCTCTGTCAATTTGACGTCCATGCCCTGACCGACATCACCGGATTTGGATTACTCGGCCACCTGCGAAACATGACCGCAGCCAGCCAGGTGACGGCGGAAGTCTGGGCCGCTGCCGTGCCAGTTCTGCCGGCGGCGCGAGAATATGTAACCGCCGGGATCGCCCCCGGAGGAACGCGTGCCAATCGAAAATTCCTGGCGGACTGGGTCGAGTACAGTCCGGCAATCCCCGAGACCGTCCAACTGTTGTTGTGCGATGCACAAACCTCGGGGGGGCTGCTGGCTGCCATTCCTGCGGATCAAACGGAAGCCGCGCTGGCGGCCCTGGCGGCCCAGGGAGTCAACGCCGCCGCCATCGGACGAATCGTCGAACCAGGGCCTGGTCGTATTTCAGTGGTTACAGAAGGTGCCCCATAGCCTTGATGCTCGGCTTCAGCGCCCCAGAGATGGCTCATGGATCACTTTGTGGTCAGCGTTCTCGCCACAAATCGTCAGTGGCGATTCCCAACCGTTCCTGCAACGCGGCGATTTCCTGTTTGAAGCGGACCGCATCCAATGGATACCCTGCCGTGGGCTTCAAGCCCGGCTGTCGACTACACCAGAACTGGTTAAAGTGCTCCATCGAGAGTTCGCGGACGTATTTACACAACATCGAGGCCAACGCCACTGGCAAATGGCGCTCGGACTTCGTCTCGAAACGAATTTCCGCGTTTCCCACGCGATACCGACTCGACTCGCGAGATTCGCGTAACGCACGAATAAACTGATCTCCGAACAAGATCGGCAGGAATTCGTGATAACGGTTTCGGCCCCCATGCTTATCGGCCAGTATCAACACATGCTGATATTGATCCGCCTGGCATTCATCCCAGACGTGCCGCAGCAACTTCAAAGATATCTCGGACAGGGCCCTCCCTTTGCTGTCCTGTGACCGAGTCAGGTCATTAAATCGTCGGGTTAGGACGACATCACATCTCATCGCAGGCAAGGCAATCCCTTGCGATCGGCAGGATTGCCGCCAGGCTTGCGGGCGAGAATCTGCAGGCAGGCCTTCAATTCTCATGCAACCCTCGGCGAACCAGGGCTCTAGCCGGAGGGGTTCGAATCCTCCGATGGCCACTCGTTCGACAAGTTCTGACAACGTCACCGGGAGAGGCCGATCTTCGACCGCCGGTCTCGCGTGATCGTCATCGGCACTTGACTCACAGCGATTTTGAAGCAACATGGCACTGAGCACCCCGGCCTCAAGATTGTTGAGGCCTTTGCCCGGAGTGTAGACCTGTTTTGAGTCAGCGATCTGGATGTGTGCGCGTTGGGCGGGAGCAGTCTGCGCAACAATTCCCGTAAACGCATGCCATAAATCGAATTCGGCCGGAACGTCACTCGGTACTTCCCAAGCGGTCGCCCCGACAATCAATGGCCCGAGGTTTGGACCGTAACCGGCTTCATCCATGCCGATGATCAAAGACCGAGAAGGGTTCCCCACGGAAAATCCTGCGGTTTGGAGATGATTGCGAATTCCTGAACAAAAACGCGCTCGATTCCCCGAGGGGAACTGATCACGCCAGAGACCTAGATCGGCCCAAGAGCGCTCTCTGCCGCGAAACGCGGCCGGTGTGTGTGAATCTCTGAAAAACGTGCCGATGAAGGACGAACAGCCGCAGTCAATTTGCCAAAGGCAA
>JAFEBR010000065.1 GCA_018242565.1 Planctomycetota bacterium
ATCATCCGTAAAATGGACGGATCGCCGGAGCTGTAGAGGTTGGCGACCGCCGGATTCGCACGATCGACTGCTAATGTATACTGGATCAGGTCGTTTGTTCCAATGGAAAAAAAGTCGACTTCTCTCGCAAATTCCTCGGCCATGATCGCCGCCGAGGGAACTTCGACCATCATCCCCACCCGGACATGGGGGTTGAATTTGAGCTTCTGATCGGCCAGATCCTCAATCACATCCCCCAGGATCATCTTGGCCTGGCGCAATTCGAGCAGGGTCGAGACCAGCGGGAACATGATCCGCACATCCCCCTCGGTCGCGGCGCGTAAGATGGCTCGCAGTTGGGTCTTAAACAGCGGCAGATTGTGCAGCGTCAATCGCAACGACCGTAATCCCAGGGTGGGATTGGGTGAGGCCTCAATCACTTCCTGCATGGATGTGGGGAACTTCTCGGCTCCCAGATCGAGTGTCCGAATCACCACCGGCCCGTGCGGAAAGGCCTTGATAACCCGGACATACGCTTCGTATTGCACTTCTTCTGAAGGCTCCTGGTCGGCCTCCAGGTACAGGAATTCGGTCCGGTACAGGCCGATGCCCTCGGCTCCCCGGTCCACGCAATGGCTGACTTCGGTGGGAAATTCGATGTTTCCGTACACATGCACGGCGACGCCGTCGCGGGTTTCCGACGGAAGATGGCTGAGGGAATTCAGCTTCACCGCGGCCGATTGCCGTTGGACAGCCGAGGCCTGATATTTTCGCAGCGTTTCATCATCCGGATCGAGGATGACGACCCCCTGATCACCATCGATGATCACATTGCCGCCGCCGGACACGTCCGACAGGAACGAACCGACCCCCACTACGGCGGGGAGCTCCAAGGCCCCGGCGAGAATGGCGGTATGACTGCTCTTGCCCCCGACCTCGGTCGCGAATCCCAACACGAATTGCTTGTCGAGATTGGCCGTTTCGCTGGGGGTCAGGTTGTGTGCCAGCACCACCACGGGCACCGTCAACTGCGAGAGTTCTTCGCGGCGTTCGCCCAGCAGGTGACGGAGCAGGCGTTTTTCGAGGTCAAACAGATCGTGGGCCCGCTCGGCGAAGTACCGATCACCCAGATTCTGCAGCGTTTTGGCATGTTTACGCAGGACACGGCTGGCGGCGAATTCCGGCGAATAGCATTTTTGCCGAATCAGGTCTTCGATCTCGTTGATCAGCTTGGGGTCTTGGACCAGTTGCCGGTGAGCGGCGAAGATCGCACTGTACTGCTGCCCCAGACGTGCCGCTGCCAACTCTTCGTGGCCGGAAATTTCGCTGACAGCGGCCCCCAGCGCACCACGAAACCGTCCCAATTCCACTTCGATGGCATCGTTGCGGACAAATCGCTGGGGGATCCGGAAGTCTTCCGATCCCAGCACCAGCGCAGGGCCGATCGCTACTCCGGGAGCAACTGCAATACCGCGTTTTACTTCCATCAAGACTCCGGGGGCCCGACGCAGGTCTCAGCCCGGCGGGTCGATGACAAAATTCCTCTCAAACAGCTGGGCAATGGCGTCGACGGCCGCGGCCGCATCTGTCCCGCTGGCTTCCAGTCGCAACATGGCCCCATGTTCGGCGGCCAGAGTCAGCAGGTCGAGCATGCTCTTGCCGTCGACCACGCGATCGCCTTTGCGAATCGCCAATTGGCTGCTGAACTTCTGGGCCACACGGACAATCTGGGATGAAGGGCCTAAGTGCAGGCCGTTATCCAGATTGACGGTGACGTCACGGGTACATGTCGTGTTTGGATTCATAGGGTCAGGGCACGACGAATCGGACGCTGAAACCTGGGCTGAAAAACTGCGCCTGCAGCCCGTTCATGGAGGATCAGCGGCGATTTTCCATGTCAGGAGCCAGGTGAATCTTAGCCAAGCTGGTTGTTATCCGCTTCCTCCAGTAATTCGATAACCGCTTGCGCGGAATTGGACTGTTTCAGGAAGTTGCAGAAGTTGTCGTTCCGCAGGTGGCGGGAAATGTTCTCCAGCGCTCGCAGGTGATCGCCCGGACGGTCCGGAGGAGACACAAGCAGGAACAGAATGTGAACCTTTTCGCCGTCGAGGCTGGCGAATTCCACGCCGGTTTTCGACAAGGCAATGGTGGCAACAAGCTTGTCGACCGAGACGTGCTTTGTATGCGGTACCGCGACTCCCTTGCCAATGCCGGTCGAGCCCAGTTCTTCGCGTTTCAAAATCGCCGCGATGATGCTTTCCTGATCGGTGGGCTTAATACTGCCCGAGGTCGCCAGGCTCTCCACCATGGTTCGAATGGCAGCCTCTTTCGAGGCTGATGACAAGTCCGTAATGATCGACTCACGCACCACGAAGTCCGACAACTTCATGAATCACTCCTGAATAACGTTTCCACCGGAATCACGGTCTGACTCGCCTTGAGCTACCCGTTCCGGTGTTCCTGAATTTTCTCTTTGTATTTCTTGATTTGTTGTTCCATGCGATGCATGGCAGCATCGAACGTCGGGGCGACATCGTCCCCCTGATCGTTCGCCACAAAACTATGCTTATGCTCGGCCTCGACGAGCAGTTCGACTCCGACACGGCTGTCGTCAAACGAAACCACCACGCTGACAGAAGTGACGCGTTCAAAATACGTCAGCAGTTTCTCTGCCTTGCGCTTGATGTACTCCTGTTGACTGGCATTTAATTGCCCGTGTTTGCTCGTTACGGCCACTTGCACTAAACGATCTCCCGCACAATCTGTTCCATGGCTTTCGAATTCCAGCCATTGGACCGAGATCCTAAGTTCGTCTCGGCAACGGCATTTTAGCTGACGCCTTTCGCCATTGCCAGCGTTGCGAAAATGCCCATTTCGCGAAATATGTTCCGTGTAATTCCCCGCCATGATGAAGTTCCACTGCGACCGGGGACTGCGACGGAACCGGAGTAGTGCCGGGCTGAAACTCGCAAATCTGATTCAGCGGCCGGGGTTTGGACCGGCGGTTGATGGCTGGTAGCTGGTCTGAACACGTATCGTCGGCGATTTGTCCCGCTTTCAGGAGAGGCCGTCTGTCCCGGTTGGATCAGCCGAACGAGCAATGGTCGTTTGTGGCGCTGAATCGATACGGATGGCGCTGTCGCAAAGCCCCGCGAGTACAGCTGGGGCGGGAACTGAAATGCGGATTCGTTGGGCGCCTCTGCCGAAATTGTGCGATTCAGGAACCCGGAAACCAAAAAAACAGGGGACAACAACATCGCGTTGTTGTCCCCTGTTTTTAAATCTTCTTTACAGATGACCCGTGCCCAGGTAAACCCCCGCAGCCCGTCTGGGCATCAACATGGGGATGCCGAGTGGAGCCTTCGAGGTTATTCTTCCGCGGCTTCTTCGGCAACAGGTTCTTTGTCGCCCAAAGGCTCTTTAATCCCCTGGACAAAATAAGTTCGCTTATGGCGTGCCGCCAATTCGTCGGCACGAGCCTGGGCCGCTTCGCGTTCCGCGTAGGGGAAGCGGTTTTCTTCTTTCATGCTGCTGCTGAAGACCCCCCAGACCAACCGTTTCCGCACGACAAC
>JAFEBR010000659.1 GCA_018242565.1 Planctomycetota bacterium
CCATCCGGTGGTGTGACGGAAACAAAACGTGGCCCCCTTCGCGAGTTCGCCGGAGTGAATCGAGCTGGTTGCGAACGACATGCGTTTCCCGTCTTGTGCAGCGTAATTTTCGTCGCAGTCCCGGTCCGGTGTCGTGGAAGATTCACAAGTTCATGGCCCTCGTTTCCCGCAACCCGAGTCGGCGCCGCACCCAAAAAAGACATTCGATCTAAGTTGACACCGCCAAAACCGCCTCGATAAGTTGAAATTGCGCTCGCGACGCGGGTTTCTCCCGCAAAATTCGGATTCCGTGGCATCGAGGGTTCACCTTCGTACAGAACTCTCGGCGCCGACTGTCACCACCCATTTCCCAAGTGAGTCGATCTCACGCAGCGCGCAACAACCACCATCAATAGCTCTATAGATATCCACTCTCTCGGATCCGAGATCCGCGCGCGTTGACAGTATCACGGATAGGACGTCGGCATTGGCAAGACGGACCGTACGCCAAGTTCACACACCATTCCAGGCCTCCTTTCACTCATTGAGAGCGTCGTGAAATCGCTTCCCGCGCCCCACCGCTGTCTGCTGACTTGCCTGGCAGGCTTGTGGCTGGGTTGGTTGTCGGGATGTGAACAGTCTGCCGATTCACACAACGCCCACCAACTTCCCGTCGCACCGGCCCCCCCTTTTCACGACGCCGCCGAAGAAACCGGTTTGGTTTTCCAACACGACAACGGTATGTCGGGCGCACTCTACATGCCCGAGATGATGGGGGCGGGAGTCGCCGTCTTCGATTACGACAACGATGGCCGACTCGATGTCTTCGCCGTCCAGGGGGGGGCATTGTCGCCAACCGCACAGACAGACGGCAACCCGTCCGCCTCGCACCGACTCTTTCACAACGAATTGGAAACGAATCCCGCGGGGCAGCCCGTTCTGAAATTCCGTGATACGACCGATGCCGCCGGCCTGACTCCGGGAGGCTACGGCATGGGGGCCGCGGCCGCTGACTTCGACGGCGATGGCTGGTGCGATCTGTTCCTTCCCTACCTGGGTCGCAATCGCCTGCTGCGCAACTCCGGCCACGGCACTTTTGAAGACATCACGGAGTCAGCCGGCGTGGGGGTCGACGGGTGGCATACCAGTGCCTCATGGGTCGATTACGACCGCGACGGTCGGCTCGATCTCTTTGTCTGCCGGTACCTGGAATGGACCTTTCAAAACCACCGCACCTGCACCAATGCCGCCGGTGCCCCGGATTATTGCGGCCCCCAGTCCTACGTCCCGGCTCGTTCGCGACTCTATAAGAATCTGGGAGCCGGCCGATTTGAAGACGTATCACTGGCATCGCACATTGCCTCACTACCGGGAGCCGCGCTGGGGGTGGTCACGGGAGACTTCGATGGCGACGGCTGGCCCGATCTGCTGGTCGCGAACGACGGGATGCCGAACCACCTGTGGATCAACCAGAAAGACGGCACGTTCCGCGAAGAGGGTCTTACGCGGGGCTGTGCCCTGAATGCTGGAGGCGTCGCCCAGGCAAACATGGGTGTCATAGCCGCCGACTTCTTTAACACAGGGCGCGATGATCTCTTCATCACACACCTCGTAGGCGAACATGCCACATTTTATCGCAATCTGGGTGGCGGACAATTCGTCGATGTCACCACCTCGCTGGGACTCGATGCTCCCACCCGCGCTTTGACCGGCTTCGGCACTTGCGCGATCGACTACGACAACGACGGCCATCTGGATATTTTCGCCGTGAACGGGGCTGTGAAAATTGTCGAATCGCAAGTTCGAGCCGGAATTGAGCCCCCCCTGCAACAACGCAGCTTGCTGCTGCATCACGCCGCCGGTCCGGCCCCCCGGTTCAACGAGATCACTGCGGGCGAGGCCCTTGCCCAGCAGCAGATTGGACGCGGGTTGGCCGTGGCCGATCTCGATAACGACGGTGCTGCCGATCTGCTCATTTCCAATAATCACGGCCCACTGCGGCTGTTGCTCAATGACGTGGGCCGGAAGGAGCACTGGATCGGCCTGCGACTCGTCGCCGGAACGACCGACCATCGCGTTGACGCCCTGGGAGCGATCGCGACTGTCGAGATCGATGGTCAACAGCCACTCCGCCGACGCTGTGCCGCGGATGGGAGCTACCTGTCTTCGAGTGACCCACGCGTGCTGTTCGGACTGGGCCCAGCCGACCGCGTGAGCCGGGTGCGCGTGCGCTGGCCCGATGGATTGACCGAAACCTGGACCGGCCTGGAAATCAATCGTTATCACGAACTCGTCCGGGGCAGCGGAGCGGCACTGGAATAACAGCGATCCAAAAACGACAGACGCCCGGTTGATGAGTCCTGACTGAAACACTGACCTACCCGCCCTGCACTTGCCCTCGAGGCCGAATGTGACCGATCGCGACCCGACTGTCCGCCACTTCCTGATCGGGTTCGGCCTGTTCCTCATTCTGGCCGCCGGCGTCCTGTGGCTGGTTCGCGACCGGATGATTGGCGTGACCAGTCCCCCGCCTACACCGGCGGAACCCAAACTGGTCGCCGTCGAACCTCCCCCCTTCGTCGGCATGGAACCGGGTGTTCAACAGCAGTTCGCTGAAGCCCGGCGTCAATGCGATGCCATTGTGACCAATCCTCAATCGTCTGCGACCGACCGTGGCACAGCTTGGGGTGAGCTGGGCAAGGTCCATCTGGCCTATGGCTTCCTCGAATCGGCCGCCGGTTGCTTCCACAATGCCGTAGCCCTCGACCCAACTGACTTCCGTTGGAGTTTCTATCTCG
>JAFEBR010000660.1 GCA_018242565.1 Planctomycetota bacterium
ATAGGTTCCTCGGCGATTCAGTGAGATGACAATCCTCCACCCCTCGGGATCCAAAAATGTCTGCCGTGTCCCTCTCGGACTGGATTTCGGTTTCCCCTTGCGCTGGCGAACGGCGTTCGCGGCCTGTTCGTGCGTGATCATGCCGGCCGCCGCCTTTTCGGCGAGCGGACGCATCTGCGATTCGTCATCGAGCCGGGGGAGTTCGTAGGCCGACCGGGCCGAGATTGCGCCGGCCGCCACCTGTTCCTGGACGTCGTCTGGCAGACGTAAGAGCGCCAGCGCTCGGCTCACCGACGAGGGAGGCACGCGCAGTGCCTCGGCGAGTTGCTTCCCCGTCCAGCCGTTTAATTCCAGTAGCATCGAAAAAGCCTTCGCCTGTTCGATCGGCTGCAAGTCTTCCCGCAACAAGTTCTCAATCAGTTGCTGTTCCAAAATCTCGGAGCGAGAGATGTCCCCATCGTGGAAACGGCAGTCGATCTGCAACAGCCCCGCCCGTTTCGTCGCCCGCCAACGGCGTTCGCCGGCGACGATCATCCACTTGCCCATCGGCTCCGACCACCGCACCCAAATCGGGCTAAGTTGCCCGTTGTCGCGGATGCTCTCGGCCAGCCGTTCCAGAGCCTCTTCCGAAAACTCGACTCGCGGCTGATCAGGATCGGGAATCACCATGTGGATGTCGACGGAGCCGACATTTCTCAACGGCCTGCGCCCGGCATCTTTCCCCTGCGACACCGGACTCAACTTCGGTCGCAGATCGTGTTCCCGCACCCCGAGTGACTCGTCGAGATTCCCGCCGATTCGTTCCAGTACTTGCCGTGTGTTCGCCATCTACGCCACCCTCCGGGCCAACATGTCGCTCCCGATCCGTTCCAGCAGTTCCACCCCCAGTTCCGACGTCAGCGCCGCGGCTCGCGAAGCGGGACTGTAATGCGTCACCGGCTGCCGGCTGGAAAGGGCCACCTTAAACGCCGCCGCCTCGGGGATCACGGTCGCGAGCACCGTCTCGCCATAGAGACTGCGGAGCTTCCGCTCATAGGATTGATGGACGAGGAGGCGACTGTCACAGCGGGTCACGAGATGTCCCAGCAGTCTCAAGCCCGGATTGAGGAGCTGTGCCTGATCAATGGCCTGATGCACCACGCGCAGCCCCTGCGTCCCGAAATCCTCAGGAGGGACCGGAATGACCACGTAATCCGCGGCCACCATTGCCGTCCAACTGCACTGGTAGAGGTTTGGCGGGCAGTCGATCAGAATTACGTCGTAGCCTATGACCTGCTCGACGAACTCGCGGAGTGCATACTGGAGCATGCCGCTGGCTTCGGGGTATGGCCGGTTGAACGGTGCCAGCGTCTGGTTGGCACGGAGCACGAAGATCCCCGTCGTAGTGGTTTCCGCGGGGGGAAGTTTCGGTGTCGAGCAATACTGTTCGTCGTCGAACAGCGCCGCCAGCGTTTCTCCCGCCGGCAGGTTCTCGACGACAGCCGATCCGAAAAAACCCTGACTGAGCGAACCCTGGGGGTCGGCGTCGATCAGGAGCGTGTTCCTGCCCGACTTCGCGAAATGACCGGCGAGGTGAAAGCAGGTGGAACTCTTGCCACAGCCCCCCTTCTGATTGATCAAGCAAATTGTGACTGCCATGTTCCCCTTGCCTCCTGGATTGCGCCGACATCGCCGAATTGCCACTGGCAATTCCGAGTAAGCCGCTGATTTCTCTGGCGATACACTCGCACGGTTCGCAAAAGGTCGTCAAGAAAAATCTCGTGCCGCGACGGTTCCACTCGACAATCGACGAACCGAGCGATTTCCCCTTGCGCGGTCCTTGCAAGCGCGTTAGGCAGTTCATCTGACTTGAACCACCAGCAGCGAGCCTTGATCGGCCCCGCAGCCAACCACATTGGACAGGACCAACCCCATGAACAGACCGATGAGTTCCCAGACGCTCCCCTGCAAGACAACAACTGCGACCGCGGAGATCGACCCGGCAGGAAAGCGAAAGACCGGTCCTGGACCACGACATCGCTCGGCGGGGGGCGTCGGTCAGCTCACGCTAGTCGAGCACGCCCTCTGTCCGCTCGATGTGAAATCATCACTCGCTGAGGGAAAAACCTTCGAAGCCGAGTATCTCTTTTGCGATGCCAATCGCCACATGCAAAGCGCTCACGCTCGGATTTATTGCCCACTGGGACTCTCCGCCGGCGACGAGTTCTTTCTCTGGGGATTGCTGGGGATCACACTGGCGGCGAAAGACGCCGATCACGAGTTGCACGCCACCCCGCACTACAGCCTGCGGCACCTGGGGCTCATTGACCAGCATGCCCGCCGCGGGGGGCGACAGTATCAGCAGTTCACGGCGGCCATCGAACGACTGGCGGCGGTTCGTTACCAGAATGACTGTTTCTATGACCCGATTCGGGGCGAGCACCGCAAGGTGAGTTTCGGATTCCTGAGCTACAGCCTGCCGCTTGACTCGCAATCGAGCCGGGCCTGGCGCATCGTCTGGGATCCGATTTTCTTCGAGTTCATGAAAGCTGCCGGCGGATACCTGTGGTTTGACCTCGAAACATATCGAGCGCTCGACCCGGCCGCCCGGCGGCTGTTTCTGTTCCTGTCAAAAATCCTCTCGCGCCGCCGGCAGACGCTGCACTTGGACCTGCGTCACGTCGGCGTGCACATCCTCGGGTTCTCAGCAACCCTCGAAACGAAGGATCTCAAAATCAAAGTCAATCGCTGCGTGCAGCGGCTGACCGAACTGGAAGTCGTCGCCCCACCGGTCGCGAAAGGGGGCTTGTTCGACAAGCTGGCCCCCGGAAATTACCGGCTAACGGTACAGCGAGGGAACTACTTCGAACGGCGAACTCGTTCCTCCGTGTCCTCCGTCGTGAAGGAATCGCCGTTGGTGGAACCTCTGGCGGCCATCGGTCTGGATGAAGCCAGCATCGGCCGATTGCTTCGCCAGTACCCCCACCGGCTACTCCGGGAATGGGCTGACATCACGCTGGCCGCCCAAGAGCGACACGGCCCCAAGTTCTTCAAACGGAGCCCCCAGGCGTATTTCATCGACAACGTCAAGCACGCGGCCCAAGGGAACCGAACGCCCCCCGACTGGTGGCACGACCTGCGAAAGGCAGAAGAACGCACTCAGGCACCCATCCCCGGCGTCTTGTTGCGTCCCATTGCCGATGGTGTTCCCGCCGGAAACTGCCGCTCATCGGCGGCACCCACCGCCGAGCACCGCTTCGACCAACTCCGGCAGGAACTGGTCGTTCAACTCGTCGCCGATGGCACGCCCAAACCGGCCGCCAATCAACGGGCCGCACAGATTGCTCGGGCGCAGGTCCGCCACCACAGGCCAACAGCTCGTCAATCGCTCGAACCGCTCCGGGACCTGCTCCCGAAATTTCCTACCTCATAAGCAGGTTCTCGCTTTGCTTCAGTACAAGATTTGATCTTTAAACTTTGGCGCACCACCGCAACCGTTTTCCCTCGGGCCTTTTCCGCTGTCCATTCGCGGACTTGGCAGCGGGCCCTCATGGTTCCGCGCCTGCAATACGCGACGAAGCAGACACGCCGTTAAGCACAATTTGCGACGCCAGAGACACGTCTCGACAAGGAACGCGGCGACGCGTCAGACACGTCACACGGTACGTTGCAATTTTCCCCATTGCGTGATGCCGGCCGTGCGCTAGAATTGTTCGTAACAGTTGGATGTCGGATGTCCGCCTGTATGTTGTCGATGAAGTCAAACGCGCTGCTTCGAATCCGGCGGAAATTCGCCGAATCAGGGGTGGCAAGCATGACGGACTTTGACTGGCAACCGCGCCCGGTAAACCCGACCTCACCAGTTGGGCTAAGGGGATGGAAGCTTCCACCCATCACGCG
>JAFEBR010000661.1 GCA_018242565.1 Planctomycetota bacterium
GAATTAGGGAAGGCGAGTGGCGAATGAGTTCTCAGGCGGCCGCCAGGCTGGCGGCTTCCTGTCGGTTGAAGTTGACGGATTCGAGGCCCACCTGTCCGGCGGACACAAGTTGCGTATCGCGGGTGATTTCGTGCAGGCTCAGGACGGCCAGTTGCGGGAGTCGCGCGGCGGTGATCTGGCGGACGGCCGCCCGGATCTGGGGAGCCGTCAACAGCACCGCTGGAGCACCCTGGGCCGTCAGTTGCGGCAGTTCCCATTCGATCCCCCGGGTTACCGCTTCCGACAATTGGGGTGGGATGCTGATCGTCAGACCGCGGTCACCATAGGAGATACCCGCGGACAGAGTGCTTTCGATCGCCGGGTCGAGCGTCAGCACGCGGAGGACCCGGTCTTTATTCCGGTACTGCTGACAGATCGTACGGCTGAGTGCATGACGGACAAATTCGGTCAATAAACCGAGATCGCGCGTGCGGTCGGCATATTCGCCCAGTGTCTCCAGAATGGTTTCGAGATTGCGGATCGGCACCCGTTCACGCAACAGATTGCACAGCACCTGATGGACCTGATGTGGTTTCAGGACGTCGGGAATCAGTTCTTCGACCGCTTTCGGCGAGTGCTTCCGCAGGTTGTCGAGCAACTGATGGACCTGCTGACGCGAGAGCAGTTCATCGCAATGTCGGCGGACAATTTCAGTGAGATGTGAGACGACGGCCGCGGCGGGTTCGACGACGAAGTACCCCTGGGCTTCGGCCCGATCGCGCTGGTTGGCTTCGATCCAGACGGCGGGGCGACCTTGTCCCGGTTCGGTGACGGCCATGCCGGGCAGTTCTCCCGCGGCGGCGCCGGTGTCAATGGCCAGCAAGCCGTCGACAAAGAGTGTGCCCCAGGCGACGGGAATGTCGTGGATCTTGATCTGGTACTGTCGTGGGTCGAGGCGGATGTTGTCGCGAATCCGCACCTTGGGCAGAATCAGCCCCAGTTCCTGCGCAATGCGCTGCCGGACCCGCGTGACGCGGTCGAGCAGATCGCCTCCCGTGCTGGCATCAGCCAGGCGGATCAGGCCAAAACCCAATTCGAGTTCCATCGGGTCGACGAGCAGGCTGTCTTCGGGTTTGGGAGCCGGTTTACTGGCCGGCAGCGACTGCGGTTCTTCGGTGGTGTCGACAGTGGCTGTTTTCCGCTGCTTCGTGAGCATGAAGGCGAGGCCTGTGAGCCCGCCTCCCAGTACGAGCAGCGGAATTCTGGGCAGTCCGGTGAATGAGAGGGCCGCCAGGAACACCGCGGCGACTCCCAGGGCTTCAGGGCGAATGAACATTTGCCCGAGAATGTCGTCAGACAGGTCGCTTTCGACACTGGTTCGCGTGACCAGCAGGCCAGCCGCCAGTGAAATCAGAAATGCCGGGACCTGGGTGACCAGTCCGTCGCCAATGGTCAGTTTCGTAAAGACCAGGCAGGCTTCGCGGAGAGGCATATCCTGATCGACCATGCCGATGTAAATGCCACCCACGATGTTGATCAATGTGATGACCACGCTGGCGAGGGCATCGCCCCGCACAAATTTGCCGGCACCATCCATGGCCCCGTAGAAGTCGGCCTGCTGGGCCACGTCTTCGCGGCGCTGGCGGGCGGCTTCGGCTGTGAGGAGTCCGGCCTGCAGGTCGGCGTCAATCGCCATCTGTCGACCGGGCATGCCGTCGAGGGCAAAACGGGCAGCCACTTCGCTGATGCGCGTGGCCCCTTTCGTGATCACCAGGAATTGAATGACAATCAGGATGCTGAAGATAATCAGTCCGACGGTCAAATTCCCGGCGGCGACAAATTCACCAAAGGCCTGAATTACCCCACCGGCGGCTCCCGTCCCGTCACTGGCGCCGCGTGTCAGGATCAACCGTGTCGAAGCCACATTCAGCACGAGGCGGGCCAGCGTCGTGCCCAGCAGCAATGACGGAAACACGCTGAATTCGAGAGGGCGACGCACGTAAAGAGTCGTCAGCAGAATCACGACCGAGATCGTGATGTTGGCCGACAAGAGCAGATCGAGCAGCACGGCGGGCAGGGGCACGACGATCACGAGGATCGACATGGCCATGAGGACCGGGACGATCAAGCCTTTGTTGCCAGCCCAGAAGCTGCGCACGTTTGACGACGCCGCTAAAGGCATCTTGCCTCCGCTGGGGGGGGAAAACGAGGGGATGACTAGGGAGAGAAATGAGCGGGGGCGTGATACGAAATATGAAGATTTGTGTAAAGAGAGTTTTGCGTCTGAAAAAGTTACAGACGGCACGGTTCGCTGACCGACAGGCTGATTCCACGAATACGCGATCGAAAAAATCGCGGCTCGAAATGTCGAGCCCTTAACCTGGGGGACGTGGCGCGGACGGACACCTCTTCGAATACCCGGCAGCCTGGCAGGCTGGGGTGATCTGGGCGTTGTGGGGTGTGCGGTGTTCTCGCCGCCATGCTCACCCGTCGTGGCGCAGTTGCATCTTGCCCCTGGACTGCGTTTGTCTATATAAACCCGGCGCCTCGCACTGCTCGCTGCTGACTGGAACACGCCATGTATTTGAAGACCCTGCTCGTTTTCGTCCCCATCACGATCGTCCTGAAACTGATGCAGGTCGACGATCTGGTGTTGTTCGCCGTCTCATGCCTGGCCATTGTGCCGCTCGCCGACCAACTCGCGAAATCGACCGAGAGGCTGGCCGAATTCCTGGGCCCCACGCTCGGGGGGCTGTTGAATGCGACGCTGGGGAACGCTCCCGAACTGATCATTGGCGGCCTGGCGCTCAGCAAAGGGCTGGCGAATGTCGTCAAATCGTCGGTCATCGGCTCGATCCTGATGAACCTGCTGTTGTTGCTCGGGCTGTCGATGCTGGTGGGGGGGGCCAAGCGGGTGCGACAGACATTTAACAGTTCCGCGGCCGGGATGTCGGCGGCTTTGCTGACGCTGGCGTCGATTGGCCTCATCGTGCCGGCACTGGTGCATCACGCCGATACCAGCCCGGGCGCTCAACGACCGTTAAGCCTGGAAATTTCAGTCGTGCTGTTTCTGATGTACCTGTTGAGCCTGCTGTTCACGATGTTCACGCACCGGCAGTTGTTCGCCAAGGCGGAACCGCAAGAACATGCCGATACGGCCCCCAAATCAGAGAAACTCAAAGTGCTGGGAGTGCTGCTGGTGACGGCGATCTGCCTGGCCTACATCAGCGAAGTGATGACTGATGCCCTCGACCCGGCAATCGAGAAACTGCATCTGAATGAAACCTTTGCGGGGATTATCGTGCTGGGGTCACTGGGCAACGTCGCGCAGTTGATTGCCGCGGTGCGGTTTGCAAAGGCCGATAAAATGGACCTGGCGATGGGAACAACGGTCGGTGCCGCCACGCAGGCCGCGCTGGCTGTGGCCCCGATTCTGGTGTTCGCCGGCTTGCTCCTGGGCAAGCCCATGGACCTGGAGTTTTCCATCTTCGAGGTCATCGCCCTGACGTTGTCGGTGCTCGTCGTTGGCCAATTCACGCGCGATGGCGAATCGACCTGGATGGAGGGGGCGATGCTCGTGGGCGTCTACGTAATCTTTGCCCTGGGGTTCTATTTCATCGATCCACCCAGCCCGTCCGCCGCGACGCCTACCCCAGCAGTCTCCTCATCTGCTGATGGCGATAATTGAACAGCGACGCGAACTGGTCCTGAATCCGCTTGGCCGTGACTACGAATCCCAAGAGCCCTCCGGGGGGCTCGAACTGGATGCGGTCGATGGCCACGACTTCGCCACCGGGGCCTTCTTCGACGACATGTTCGTGCACGAACTTCTTGAACAGGCCTTTGACCTGCACTTCGGTGATTTTCTCGGGGGTCACGAGTTCTGTGATCTCGTGCACGATGTCGAGGGTCTGGCCGAACGCGTTGGCGCGAAACTCCAGACGACTGCCCGGCTCAATGATTTCCGGGACCGAAATGACCTGCATTCCCGAATCTTTGGGAATCAAGTCGATCAAGTTGGACGTGCGAACCAGAAAGTCGAAGACCTGAACGCGCGGACGAGACAGAACGATACGTGTTTCAAAAGTCGGCATGAGGCGCGGTGCACCGGAGGCATTGCAAGAGGATCAAGGCGGTCCCAAACGGGCCTGCTGATGGCGACGGGGCACACGTCCAATCCAGACGACACAGGCTGCACCTCGACGTCGGGCGGATGGGGTCGCCATCGCCAGCAACTATAGCACGCCTTTTCATCGCGGCGCGGCGAAACCGGGTTCGGTACCCGGATTGACTTCCGCACGTGCTGCCTTTCGCCAGTTTCCAAGTGCCATGTCATACGCAGGGTCTGGTGCGGATCTGCAATGTGAACCGGATTTGCCGGTCTTGCGGTAGAGGGCAGCAATTGGAATTCGGGAACGATCACACAGGTGACCATTCCGGACGAGGCTGCGAAAACACCTGGGCGGAGTGTCCGGCCTGCAGCGCCGCGATTTCCTGCTCGACGGTCTGTACCGAGGCGGCGGTCGAGTGCACGGCCAAATCCATGGCGGCCGTATGCGTCCCCCCGGGGGGGAGACGGATCACCCGCCCCTGCTGGCGTTCGAAGTCTTTGCGATTCGGGAAATTGGTCGCCGGTTCGAGGCCGGTGCAGTAGCCGTCGGCCAGGGCCTGCGTGTTCTTCCAGAGTGCAAAGCAGGGCAACTGGCGGGTGTTATACGCCAGGCTCAAACCATGATTCCCCGCGGCATTCACCAGCATGGTCTGGGTACGGCCGTTTTTGTCGGCGGCGAGGTCGAAGTAATAGACCTGTTCGGCGTAGCCCGTGACCGGACCAGCATACTGTTGATACCGGTCGACTCCCGGCACGGCGGCGGCATCGCGCGGCGCCACCGTTTTGACCGGAGCCACGAATCGCGAACCCGCTTCGAGAAAAGGGCCCCCCACATTCGTGTGGTACAGCAACTCCAGATCCCGTTCGGTGCCCGCCAGGTTGGTGATTTCGTCGATCACGGTGATCTGATTCGATCCGGCGGTGGTGCGCAGGGTTGTTTTCAGCCGCAGGCAGGCGCCGAACATGGTCGTTTCATCGACGACTCCCGACACCGTAATCGTGCCCGCACCCGCCGTGGAAATCGAGACATCGACATAATTGGCCGGGATGTTGGCGATGCGGCCATGCAGCGTCCCCTCGGCTGTGGGGGGGCCGTTGGAGTCGAGGCCGCAACGACACAACCATTCGTTGAATCCCGAGAGCCACCCAATGCCGCCGCGGTCGTGAGCATTGACGAACGCAGGATGGACTGGAAACTGCACGGGAGACCTCCAGCCCACTTCCAGCCCATCGCAGGTTCCCCGCCACAAACCCATGCCCCGGGTTGGCAGCAGGCTCACTGAGAAGCGGCCGTTGTTGACTTCCACGACATCGACGCCGTCCGAGACACCGCCACGGAGCGTGAACTTCTGGACCGACCACTGATCGGAGCCGGCTAATTTCGTCTCGGGACTGACCCCGACTGCAAAGTTCTCGCGCCACAGACGACGGGAAACGTCCGTCAACACCCAGTGTAAGTCCGACATGTCCACAGTTCCCCGAAAAGGTAATCCGTACCAGAATCCATCGCTGACGCGCCGCGTTCAAGGTTCGCGAGTATACGGTCCGTTTCCCGGGCACTCCAGCAATCACGATCTGATCGCCTGCTGGAAAACTGGAATCGGTGGCGGAGTGTTTCCGAGCGGATGTGATCCAGGGTGTGGACCTCGCGAACTCGGTCGGGGCTGGCTAATATCCGCATGTGCCCGACGCCGAGTTCGTCTGCCGCTGCGTCGGTTCGGTTTGAAATCGCAGAGTGAGGTATCGGATGATGGAACCGCAGGGGCGATGCATGCACATGCCGTGGTGTCTGACGCTGGGCGTGTTGTTCAGCCTGGGAATGGCCGGGTGTGGACCTGCCGGAGTTGCGGACACGGGAACGGGAAACCAGGCCACGGCGGATGATGCCAGCCCGATCGCTTACGCCAAGGTGGAACTCGCGTCGGAAGAAGAGGGTGAGCGGGCCCCCGCGGCAGCCGCCGGTGAAGACTGGCCCGAATTCCTGGGGACCCGCCAAAGCGGGATTTCTGGCGAGACCGGGTTGCTCAAAAAGTGGCCGGAAGAAGGGCCGAAGGTGCTCTGGAAACTGAAGCTGGGCGAAGGCTACGCCGCTCCCTCTGTACGCGGAAATCGGCTGGTCGTGTTCCATCGCCCGCTGCAGGGGCGTTCTTCGGGGGATAAAGAGGTCGTGGAATGCCTGGCCGCCGACACGGGAAAACGTCTGTGGATTAAGGACACTCCTTCAAATTACGAAGATCCGTACGGATACAACGGGGGGCCGCGCTGTGCTCCATTGCTGACGGCGGATCGCTGTTACACGTTCGGCGCCGAAGGACGACTGGTGTGCTGGAATCTGGCCGATGGCGAGAAGATCTGGGAGCGTCACACCGGACAGGAATTCCAGGTGCCCCCTGCCTTTTTCGGCGTGGGAGCCGCCCCGATTCTGGAGGGGCAGCGTCTGATCGTCATGGTGGGTGGACATCCGAATGCCGGGGTCGTGGCGTTTGACCCGGCGACCGGTAAGACCCTGTGGCAGAATGTCGGTCCGGAAGCGTTTCCGCCCCCGCCCGTGCGGATTCAGCGGGACCGCCCGCCGGCCAAGCTGGCCAGTTATGCCACGCCACTCGCTGCGACCATTCATGGCAAGCGACATGTGTTGTGCTTCATGCGGCCCGGACTGGTGTCGCTCGATCCGGAAACCGGAGAGGTCAATTTCAGCTACTGGTTCCGTTCGCCTCTGCACGATTCGGTCAATGCGGCCCGCCCCGTGGTGGTTGACGACAAGATCTTTCTGTCGGCGGCCTACGAGACCGGCGCCGCTGTATTGAAGGTGCGAGCCGACGGCAAGTCGTATGACGTGGTTTGGAGCGATGTCGATGCGATGCAGACCCATTGGTCGACTGCGATTCACGACCGGGGCTTCGTTTACGGCTTCAGCGGTCGCCACGAGGTGGGTTCGTCGTTCCGTTGCATCGAACTGCTGACCGGGAAACTCAAATGGCAGACCAACGAACCGTTCTCTGACGATGTGCCCGATCCGAAAGATGGTCGGGGCCGTACGCAGCCGAAGTATTACGGTCGAGGCTCGGCCGTGCTGGCGGACGGCAAATTCATCGTGCTGGGTGAACGTGGAGTCTTGGCGTTAGTCGATGCCGATGCCGAGAAATTCCATGAGATCTCGCGGGTGCAGTTCCCGGAAGCCGGGTATCCGTCGTGGGCTGCCCCGGTGCTGTCACGGAAACGGCTCTATTTAAGCGTCGCTCGCGAGATGCAGGATGCGTTTGGCCGGTACGCCCATGAGTATCACCTGCTGTGCCTGGACCTGGCGGATCGTGGTGAACGGGCGGGGCGTTGACCGAATTTACGTTGGCCCATGGCGCGCAAGATGAGCCGCATAGAAGTCGTGACATGCACAAACTTCGATGAGGGCTGAGAGAGCAGGATTGCCGGGGAAGTCTGGCCAGCTTCCCCCGTTCAATCTCGGTACCGCTTAGTTGGCCGCGACGGCAACCGGTTCGACGTTGACGCGACGTCCGTCTTGATCGAAGTACACTTTGCCTTCAACCAGAGCGAAGATCGTATAGTCACTGCCCAAACCAACATTCCGGCCAGGGCGCCATTTTGTGCCGCACTGACGGACGATGATGTTGCCGGCAATGACCGCTTCGCCGCCGAACTTCTTGATGCCCAGACGCTGCGAACGTGAATCACGTCCGTTGCGTGTTGAACCTTGCCCCTTCTTATGTGCCATTGTCGAAACCGCACCTTTCCAGCTGTCGCGAGCTGGGAAATCCAGCTGCTATCGGTATACCCATTTCGGCTCGCCTTTGAGCCGTATTTCCTCTTCGTTTTGATCAAAACGATCGCCTGGACGCCAGAAGGCTTGCTCCAGGCAGCGACGGGTCACGATTTCTTCGCCATTCGGACCGGCTGTGATTTTATAGCCGTTCGAAAAGCCGGTGAAATAGATCTTGAAGAAGACCACGTCTGGATCGATGCCCGTCCAAGTGGCGAGGCCATCCAGCGAAGTCAGGGTCTTCGACCCGTCGGCCGTTATTTTGGGAATTGGCCCAACAATTTCAACTGAATTTTTGTACTCGTGACGTTCCCGCTTCAAAATAGTTTTCTGAGCGGCGGGAATCACAGAATCTGTATAAGAAACCGGGCCCTTTTTCGTTTCGGCGACCAGTGTCAGCTCAGGGACGAACATCGGGCGGTCTTTTTTCGCGATCGAATCGGAGATTCCCGAGGTATTTCGAATGACGGCCCGGTATGCGAGGTACCAGACCAGATCTTTGCTGGTTTTGCCGGTTTTTGGGTCGGTCAGGGGCACTTGCACCATCCGCACCGGTTTAAAACGCACTTCCATCACCCACAAATCGGGTTGCGCACCCTTTTCTTCACCCAGAATCAATGGGGCGGCTACCGTTTCGAGGCCGGGCAGTACGTCGGCCCGAGCGAACTGCGGCGCGACCAGATAGGCTCCGGCGGCCACCAGAGATGTTTCCAGAAACTGTCTGCGGCTAAAGGCTTGCATCGAAATCTTGCTCCTGGAAGTTGAGGAGCCGGTTGTTTCCTGGCGGGGCTGGTTCATCCGTGGACAGGCTTCCATTGTACCGGCTGTCTTTTAGACTGGTCAAGGTGGGGTGTTTGGTGAAAAGATTTCGGCTGCCTGCGGCTTGTGATTCGAGCCTGTTCCCCAGCACAGCGCGTCTCGCTGCTGTGGTGGAGTGGATCGCGTGGCAGACCGAATTCGGTTGGCGCAATATCCCCCTGTAGTGTTTCGGGAGATGCCGGGCAGTGCTTGAGACGTGCGGCGAGACTTTAGGGTCTCAGCCGCTAAACTCTGTTGCTCATGTCGGTTTTGCCAAACCGGCCGAAAGTACCGGGTTGATCAGCCTGACGGAAATCTCCGGTTCGGACTGGCATGAGTCGGACAAACGGAA
>JAFEBR010000662.1 GCA_018242565.1 Planctomycetota bacterium
CGGACTGTTTTTTTGCTGCGGCGGGGGGTTTAAAGAGCCAATTTCTCTATCCGGAGAAGTTCTGGCAGTTTCAGGTCGAACGCGGACTGGCCGGGGGGTGATCGTTCGCGCAGGCAACCGTATAATCCGGCACAAAAATTAATGACCGAGTTCATTAATTGGTGGCTGGCGTCAGGTACTACGAGGAGCGGAGTGATGCGGTTGTCGAATCTTTTCAAAAAAGCGTGTTCCCGGGTTTCCGTCAAAAGTTCACGGCGTCGGGCTCGCCCTGATACAGGTTGGCTGCCGCTGGCCGTGGAAGTTTGTGAACAGCGCCGTTTGTTGACGGGTCTGGCACCGACCGCCTCGTGGTCCAATGCCGCCGCTCTGACAGTGAGTTTCGCTCCCGATGGGACGTCGGTCGTCGGGCAAAGCAGCCAGTTGTTCTCCTCGCTGAACAATGTCGGATCGACCCAGGACTGGCAGCAGACCATTCTCGACGCGTTTCAAACCTGGGCCTCGAACGCGAATATCAATTTTGGACTGATCGCCGACAGCGGTGCCGATTTCGGAACCGCTGGTCAGTCGCAGGGAGATTCCCGATTTGGCGATATTCGCATCGCCGCGATTCCGATGGGTTCGGATGTGCTCGCGATTTCCGTCCCCGCGAACTCCGCCGTGACGGGCCGCTGGACCGGCGAAATTCTGTTCAATTCCAACGCGACGTTCAGCAACCTGAATCAAGTGTTTGGCGTGGCGTTGCATGAAGTGGGGCATGTCCTCGGCCTGATGGACAGCACCGACCCCCTGTCGCCACTGAACGGCAATCTGACCGCAGATGCGTCACATTTGCCCACCTCGGCTGATCTCGCGGTCCTGCAACAAGTCTACGGTCAGCGGGGAGCGAACCCGGCGGAAAATACCGTGATCGCCGAAGCCCGCGAACTGAAATTCCCCGCCGGCGTGTACACCGGTGCGACTCCTCTGGTGACGTATGGCAGTCTGGATGCCACTGGGGTGTCCAATTTTTTTGAAGTGGAGCGCCTCGCGGGATATAAGGGGTCGGTGACGCTGCAATTGCGCACTTCGGGACTCAGCCAGTTGGGCGCCCGCATTTCGGTTTACGACGGCAATGGAAATCTATTGGGGCAATCTGAGGCAAGCGGCGGGCAGAACGCGTCGGTGACGATCGCCGCCGGGACCGCTTGGTCGGAACTTTACGCCCAGATCGATGCCCCCAGCGGTGGCATCAACAGCGTGGGCACGTACGCGCTGGTCGCGACGTTTGATGCCAATAATACCGTCTCGGATGATGTCATTGATCAGGCCGCCCGCGGGCAATTCACTTATGCCAGCCCCACACAGATGCAGCAGTTTTTCGTTTCGGGCACGGTTCCCGTCCGCTCGGGCGACAGTGGAGCACCGCGGTTGATCCGTGACGGAGCACTGACCTATTTCGCACTCAATACGACGCCCGGTTTCGCCCGCGGGACCGATTACACGGCCGTCGAGCAACTGTCAGCGGGAAATACCTTCGATACGTACCGCGTCACGGCACCGGCGTTTGGCGTGGGCCAGCCCAACCTCATGACCGTGAACGTCAGTGCCACCCAGCAGGGTGGCTTACTGCCCCAGGCGGTGGTCACCGATAGCACCGGCAAAGTCGTGCCATCGCAGATCGTGGCGAATGGTCAGGGAACATACGCCATTCAAGTCAGCGGAGTGGTCTCTGGTCGCCAGTATTTTGTGCGAGTGACCAGCAGTGATCCCGCCGGAGCGTTTGCGACGGGCGGTTATGCCCTGCACGTGCAATTTGGTGCGCCGGCATTGACGCCAGTCGCCATTGGCTCGGGAGTGATTTCCACGGCGAATCCTGTGCAGTATCTGCAATTGGATGTGGGCGAAACCGAATTGACGCAATTCAATCTGTCGTCGGGGTTCAGTGCGGGAATCTCGGGCGGAGTGGTGCAGCTTTCGATCTACGATGCCAATAACAACCTGGTTTACGAATTGCTCGAAACGGCTGGTGGTTTGTCAACCGGGGCCCCAGTGCTGCTCAATCAAGGTCGTTACACGATCGCCGTGACTGCGGTGGATGCCTCGGGGGCGACGCCCGCCGAATTGAAGTTCGATGTCAGCGGCCTGGAAATCACCGAACCGATTGGCCCCTTGCCGATCAACCCCACGTTGACCCCACCGGTCGCCACGAATCCGGTGATTCCCAATAGCCAGCCGTTGATTGGCACCGTCGTTGTGATCAAACCCAAGTCGTTTGTGATTCCCGTGCTGCCCTCACCATCGACCCTGCCAGGATTGCTCTGGATTCAGTCCTATCAGCGTCGTTAGTCGTCGGTCGGCGAACGGCGGATTCACCAGCGGGCGTTCAGCATAGCGTACGCCAATATCGCAGAGTGTGCGGAGAACTCCGCCCGGTCGCATTGTCAGGAAATTGGCCGCACCTGGGTGACGATTGGCAGACGTGTCTCGCGATCTCTGCTGCGGGCGACGTCGTCGCTGCGAATGGGTCGAGACCACTGCCCCAACCCGTAATCCGAGCCAGACATTCGTGGAAACTCCACTGCGGAGTCCAGGTCCGTGTGTGATGGCCTCTTCGCACGGTATCCCTGATCGCCAGCGGCCTTCGCGGCTTCCCCGAATTGGCTCGCTTGCAGGCGAGCGAAACCCGTGATCGCCGTGCTCTTTCGGGGTTGTGGAAGTGCGGGACTCATGTGCCTGGCTCGCACCATCGCTCCAATCGGAAACTCACCCACCGGACCACCCTATGAGGTCACGGAGTCTGTTTTTCGACGGGGCTGGGAATGGACTGCGGTGGGACTGGGGACTTTTCTGGCTGGGCCGCCTGGATCAATAACAGCGCCGCGGTCATGAAATTCGTAAACTCCGGGGTTTCTTTGAGAATATTCAAATCCGGATCGTTCAAGGCGAGTGCGGCCAGGTTCACATCGCCGCGCAGTGCCTCGGCGAGTAGCGGCAGGGCCGTTTTGACGGCGGTGTCGGCATCGGGCGCGATCAGCGCGGCGATACAGGCGACCTGATAGACCAACATCGTGTCACGACGCAGGACCAGTGCCGCTCGGGCATCGTTCTCTGCGGCCTCTCGATTTTTTTGCCGGGCGAGCAGCACACCTCGTCCTGCCCAAGCGTAGGGGTCATGCGGTGTCAGTTCCAATAAGTGGTTGAGAGTCTTAAGCGCCTCATCCGGCTTTCCGAAACGTTCGGATTCTAAATGGGCGATGTTCCGCAGAGCTTCATAACAACGCGGGTCGAGCTGCAGGGCCGCCTGATAGTCCTGCAGGGCTCCCTGGGGATCGGCGGCCATTCGTTCCATACCACGACTGACAAAGCTCAATGAGTCTGTTGGAACGCGTTCGAGGCCTTGCTGATGGTCCTGGTCGGCCAAGTCGGTTTTTCCGAGTTTGCGATAGATTTGTTCCCGAAAGAAATACACACGGGTGGCCGGGTAATTCAATTCGATGGCCCGCGTCAGTAGCTCAGATGCTGCGCCCCAGTTCTTCTGCCCGTTCAAAGCCAGGGCACAACTGATGAGTGCCGGGCCGTCATCCGGGACAAGCTCCAGTGCTTTTTCGAAATCGGTCTGGGCCTGCGCGAATTTTTCTAAATTCAGTCGGCAGACGCCGCGCTGATAATAGGCATGATACGAGTCAGGTCGCAGGCTGATGCAGGTTCCGAAATTTCCCTCGGCTTCCGCATACCGGTGCTGCGCGAATTGACAGCGCCCGCAGAGAAACCAGATCGTGTATTCCCGGGGAGCCGCGTACCGCAACTGCTGCAGCAGAGAATCGGCCTGGGCAAATTCATCGCGAAACAGCCATTGTGTCGCGCCCAAGATCTGGTCAGACAGCGTGCTGGGTGGCGCGCTGGCCGCTTGTTTCCGGGCAGCTTCGGCGTCCGTCGTCCGCTTCAGCAATTGAAATAAATCGGCACGTTGTTTCCAGACGACCTGCGGCGCGGCCTGTTCGCCGAAAGAGCCGAGTGCTCGGGAATTCCAGGCCAGAGCCGCAGTCACATCGCGTTCCGAGGGAACGGGCACTTCCGGGCCGGGTGGCACGGTCAACGCGGGAATTCGCGCGGTCGCCAGCAGGTAGAGTAACGTGCCGACATCGTCACGCAGGGTCTCGCGCTCGTCCGTGGCCAGGCGTTGAATCGGACGCGCGGCGTGCCAGGTGTCCGATTCCAGGACCTGGTAGCGGGACAACAAATGGATGACCTGGTCGGATTCGGCGCGATACAACTGCTGATCCAGGACTGGCAACGACAGCAGTGCCTGGGCTTCAATGGCATCCTGATGAAACCGTGTGAAGGCAGCTTGGGCCTCCAGCGTCGCCACTTTTTCGGTGCGGACCTGCCACGCCAGCAACCCCGCCAGTGCCATGACCAAAGCCACTGCCGAGACCGTCCCTCCAGACGCCAATCGCGGGTGACGGCGGATCCATTTCTGGATCCGTTCCCGGAGAGACGGGTTGGGGGCGTGCCGCAGGGGCTGGTCACGCTGCTGACATTCGAGATCTTGAATCAGTTCGCGAGCCGTCTGGTAGCGTTTTCGCAACTCGGGCGCCAGGCACTTGCGAATGATGGCTTCTGTCGCGGGCGAGATCTGCGGATTCCGTTCGCGCAGTCCGGGAATGCGCTTTCGATCCTTGAGCATCGGGTCGAGAATCGAATGCAGGCTTCCCGTTCGAACCGGAAACGGCAGTCGGCCGGTCAACAGTTCGAACAACACGACGCCAAACGAATAGATGTCGCTGCGCTCGTCCACGGGCATGGGCATTTCCAGCGAGCGAATCTGCTCGGGGCTCATGTAGGGCAGCGTGCCCCCGATGACGACCGACGCCGCATTATTGGGATCCAGTTCGGCAGCCAGGTGGAAGTCGAGCAGCATGGGCCGCCCGTCATCCGCCAGCAGGATGTTGGCGGGCTTGAGATCCAGATGCAGAATTCCCTGATCATGCGCGTGGGCCAAACCCTGGGCCAGCGGCACTGCCAGGCTGAGCATTGCCGCCTCGTAACTGGAACGTTCGATGTTCGTCAGCGTGGAAACGACCCTGGTGGGCTGCGGGGTGGCACTCGGAGCGTTGGCATCGGGGGCGACTTCGGCGGGCGCAATTTCTCCGGGGAACTGGGACGGGTCAGGACGCCACGTGCCACTCGCAAAATCGGCGACCGTGCTGACGAATTCCGCTCCGGTCGCTGGCAGGCTGTGCAGTTCGCGCAGTCGATTGACCCAGTGGCCCAGCGTGCAGGCGCCGAAGTAGGGCATGCACAGGGCTTGCAGCGACCCCACCTGGTGGACCGAATAAATCGGCACAATGTGCGTATGCTGCAGTCGGGCCAGCCGGTTCGGTTCCACTGTCCGCTCGGGAGTGACTTTCAGGACGACCTGCCGGTTCGCCAGGGCTTTCTGGCGGGCCAGATACACACGTGACGAAGCCCCGCGGCCGATTTCTCGCAGGATCTCGCAGCCGGCAAAGTCCCCCCCGGGTTTCAATTGGCGCGTTTCGAAGAGCCGAGAATTTCGCCTTGCGGGGGCCTCACCAAACAACGACGGCGTGATGGTTCGCGTGTCGTGGTCGAGCCAGGACCCCTCCTGCGCGCCGAGGCCCACGGCATGGATGCCCGCGAGTTCCTCGTCAGGCTCGGCAGATTCTTCGTCAGGCCAGTCGGAAACATCAATCTGAAACCGGTCGGCATACGCTTCACGTGACACCAGTTCGCCTGCCTGGCGCCGCTGGCGAAATTCTTCAAAAGCCAGTTCCCGCAGGACCGCAGGCTGAGCCAGCAGTTCCGGGAACTCCTGGCGATAGTCGTCGATCGATTTGTGCTGGCCCCGATTCCACGCCATTTCCAGGTCGATGCGCAGCAGTTCCTGGCAGATCCGCAGGTGGTCGGGATGGTCGGAGTTGGGCAGAAAATCCGCCAGCCGGGCTTCTCCCTGGTCCGCGAGAGACGCTTCAAACGCTTCGACGATCTCGTCGAGATCAAGCATGGTCTGGTGGTCCGCCTGTCTCATCTTCTGACTCCTCGTCCAGCGATTGACTCAGTCGCTGACGAAACTCCTGCAGGGTTCTTTCCACTGTCCGCTTCGACCGTTGGGTCGTCGCAGCAATCTCATCGACTTCATGTCCATCGATCCGCATGCGGATCATTTCGGCCTTGGATTCGGGGAGTTGCCCGATCAGGTCGGCAATCACGATGCGTAAGATGGTGAGCGCCGTATCACTCTGGCAGGTCTCCTGGGCGACGTATTGTTCAATCCCCAACCCGTCCGAACTCGTGGTCCGGCGGACGTCGCGCCGCTGGGCCTTATGGAAAATCGCCGTCCGCCGAATCTTGTTCAACGTAATCACCAGCAACAGTCGCCAGAGTTCATCGCCAGCAGGAATGTCGTAATCCCCCTTTTTGACCCGGCGGAAAAACGTGCGAAAGACCGATTGCACGATTTCCTCGGGGCCGACCCGCCGGGAGACGGCGGCCGACGACTGCTTGTGTGCCAGACTGTGCAGGCGCTTGGCATAACGCAGGTACAGCGCGGTGGCCGCGTCGTCTTGACCGTCACGCATCCGGCGCAAGAGCGTCAGATCAGACATCAGTTCGGGATCGGTTGGCCGGTTCTCTGTCATCGTTCGTTCTGGAAGTATTGCTCAGCTCGATTCCCCGACTGCGAGCCTGCCTCGCGCCCTTCTTCCTTAATTTTATCTCGCCGATCCTGGGCTTCACAGAGGGACGGTTGTCTGAGGGAAGTCTCATTCGGGCCCCGGAACCGCCAAATTTTTGATTGGGAACGGCCGTGTCGGAATCGTCGCACCGACCACGCGGCAGCCGGCCCAGGAAAAATTCAAAACTGTCTGGCGGTTCGCAGCCCGATTTTGGACCTCTCAGTCTAGAACTGTCAGTCCGTCCTGTCAGTTCGATTATGCGGGCGCTCCAGGAGTACGACTGACCATGACCCAGATTCGAAGACGTTTTCCTGCCGTTGCGTTGCTTTCTCTCTCCCTGGTGGGGGCGGTGGCCCTGCTGTTTTGCAGTTGGCCCGGGGAAGAACAGGCCTTCGCTGAGTCGAAAAAGAAGACGAAGCCGCCTGCGCCAACAACACGAACTCCCTATACCGTGCTGGGTTACAACGAATTGGGCATGCACTGCATGAATGAGGATTTCTCGGAAATGTGCATCTTGCCCCCTTTTAATACCCTGCGGGCGCAGGTGATCGACCGGACCGGCGAAGAGCCTCGGATCGTGACCTCCGGGGTGACCGTCAGCTACTCCATTCCCGGGAATACGATTTCGTCAACGAAAACGAATTTCTGGGAATATGCCCCCAAGCTCTTCGGCAAACCCCTGCTCAAAGACGTGGGTCTGACGGGGAGTACGTTATCCGGCATTATGGTACCGACGGCTGGGCACGACTGGAGCGCGGTCGGGATCCCGATCACTCCCCTGAACGATCTACAGCAGAACGATCCCTTCCAGTTAGCGAAAATCGAGGTTCGCGATAATGCCCAAGGCAAATCGCTGGCGACGACACAGGCGGTGGTTCCGGTCTCGTGGGAAATCAACTGTAACTTGTGTCACAACACCCCCGGCATCAGTGTGGCGACCGACATCCTGCGCAAGCACGACAAAAAGCACGGGACCCAATTGGAAGCCACGAAACCCGTGCTGTGTGCCAGTTGTCATGCCGACGCCGCGCTCGGCACCCCGGGCGTCAAAGGGGTCAAAACGATGTCGCATGCGATGCACGGGTCGCATGCCTCCCGCATGTCGTCATTGAATCTGAAAAAC
>JAFEBR010000663.1 GCA_018242565.1 Planctomycetota bacterium
AAATCCCGACCCTCAGCCGCTCTTTTTGGCTCAGCCGTGCCTTCCCCATCGTCCCCTCGAAAACGTCTCCAGTGTGACATTTCTATCGAGGACGCGGTGTGACATTTCTAAAGTGGGCTGACAGTCCGGCAAGCAGTTCGGGACGCCCGCTGCGGGCAGGCGCCCGACTCACATGGCACAGGTGACGCATTCACACGCGACAATCCGGGTCTGCCGCGGGACTTACGCGGAATGCGGGTCGCAAAACTGAACCGCCGTCAGGCTGTACACATGGGCGACGCGCACCAGGTCGTCGATCGACACCCATTCATTCAGGGTGTGGGCCCCGCCCGCGTTGGGGCCATGCGTGATCGCGGGAATATTCGCCAGCGACCAGAAGGCGTTGCAGTCGTCGCAAAAGGGTTTGGGACCGAATGGCAGCTTGCGGCCGCCGCTGGCCGCCGCATGGGCTTCCTGAAACATATCGACGAACGGGGCGTTGCGGTCGAGTCGGAACCCATCCCGCACGGGAATCCATTCCAAATCGATGGTGGTGCCGGTGCGCGAGGCGACTTTCTGGACCAGTTCACGGAATTCCTGTTCAACCGCTGCCCGCGAGGCTCCGGGCAGCCAGCGCCGCGTGCCTTCCAGGCGGCATTCCGGGGGAAACTGATTGTAGATTTCCCCGGCGTGAATCTGCCCGACAAACACGGTTTCGCAGTCGGCGTCGGGTTCACTCTTGCTGGCCAGAAACGTGCCATATTGACGCAGCCGGGCGATGAGTTCAGATGCGGCGTCGATCACACTGGGCTCGTCCTGCGGACGCATGACTTCATGGACCGCGGGACCGGGACGGCGAATCACGATTCTCCAGATTCCTAATCCGCGTCCCGCCACGGGAATGGCCGCATTCATGTATTCGGGAATCAGGACGGCGTCCCCGACATAGCCATCGGTGATCAGGGTTTCCAGTTGCTTGCCGTCGCCCCAGGGAGACTCGTGCATGTCGTGCGCCGTCAGCAGCACAGCGCCCCCTGTGAGTTCCCCGCTTTCACGCAACACGCGCAGCGCTTCGACGGCTGCCGCCGTTCCACCTTTCATATCGCACGAACCGCTGCCGGTGATGCGGTCGCCGTTGACCGCTGGGGGGACAAACGGCAGATGAACCGTGTCGAGGTGGCCGTTGAACTGAATTGTCTTGCCGGGCCGACCCGTATCGAAACGGACAGCCACAGCGGGGGCCACAGGGTGGCCTCCGGTAGGGCGTTCAACCTGAAAGCCCTCTGATGTCAGCAGTGTGGCCAGGCGGTCGAGAACCGCGCCGGCTTCTCCGGTTTTGCTGGGAATGTTCACCAGATCGACAACCGTATCGACGAGCCGTTGCCGGTTGACCAGGGACAGCAGTTTTTGAACGACGGCCGGCGCCAGAGGCATGAATGATTCCTGATTTCTGAGAGCCTTGCGGCTGATTTCTTTGACGGGGAAACCGTTTGGATCGGTGAGTCACACAAACTCGTCATTTCGGGGGCAGCAGATCAACACCGACGAGTTCTGTGTCACTGCGGGCGTAGACGCGTTGACCGGCATACGCCGGGTGTGCCCAAATGGGGGAGTTTTCTTTTCGCTCGATGATATTCGCACGAGACTGTTCGTGGTATCCCGTCGGATTCAATCGCGCCAGGATCAGGTCACCGAGTTCATTCAGAATGATGACGCGATCTCCGTCGTTCAGCCAGACAAGCGTGGCTTGTGGATTGCGTCCACGCGGTGTCATCTGATGGCCGTCGTCCCAGAGCTTCTTGCTGGTCTGTAGTTCAAAACACGTCAAGCCGTGCTGCTTGTCGATCGAGTAGACCAGTCCGTCGCGATAGAGGGGCTGGGACATCAACCCTCGCAGATGGCGGTTTTCTTCCCAGATCAATTCGGCATCTTCTGGTTTCTTACCCAGGCGAATCGCTTTCGATCCGGCCCAATATGCGGTGATGAACACGATATTGTCACGGTACATGGGGGTCGCGATCGAGACCCCATACGTGATTTCATACGGCACGCTCCACAGGATTTGACCGGTCCGCGGGTTGAGTCCCAGGATGTGCAGCGGCGTCCAGGCGATCAATTGCGGGCCAGAGGGGGCCGCGATGACAATCGGCGTGGCGTACCCGGCCGGGTCATCTGAGCTGCGCCAGACTTCACGACCCGTGGTACGGTCCAGTGCCACGAAACAGCCGTGTTCGGCACCGGGTTGTAGAATGACCAGATCGTTCCAGATCACCGGTGAAGCAGATAATCCCCAGGTGGGAATTTTGGCTCCAGAGTCGGCGACAAAATCTTTCGACCAGCGCGGTTGACCCGTGGCAGCATCCAGACAACAGGCGTGGCCCAATGCGCCCAATGTGTAGACGGCGCCTTCGTGAATTGTCGGAGTCGCCCGCGGACCGTTCCCGTAATCCAGCGAGCCATAGGTCACAGAATACTCGTGGATCCACAGTGATTTGCCCGTGTCCGGATCGAAACAGATGATCCGTTCGACTTCGCGGGGTTGAATCTGACGGTCCATAACATATCCCCGCCCCGCAGCGACCGAGATGCCGCCATAGCCTCCCCCGAGAGGTTGTTTCCAGCGCACGGCGAGCTGATTTCCCGGCCAGGTCTCGGGAAGTGACGGCGCCTGCCAGGTGCCGTCGCCTCGCGGACCACCCCAGCGTGGCCAATCTTCGGCGAAGGCGGGAGACGTTGAGCCAAGCAGCAACAGGCCGATGACAAAAAGCGGACATGCTTGCTGGTTCAAGAAACGTGGATGCACGAAAGCCGATGTGCAAGAGAAATTTTTCAGAGACATCGATAGAGAGTTCGCACGGGGGCTGTGTTGCGAAAATCGTGGGTGGGGCCCTGGATTCGTGCGAGCCTCGATCACGACCGACCCGCACTATTGTGCAGAACACGGCAGTTCCGACAAGGGTGGCGTGCGGGTGGGGGCCACCGCAAGTCACGTTGAACGTGGTCGCCACGAGGCAATGAGGGAAGCCGACGACAAAGAGTGACGTCGGGAACTCAATCCGCCGGCCTGCATCAGAGTGGTGTTGCAGCCAGAGAAATCAATCCCGCATCGGGCGGGGAAGTGCAGCCCGAGGGCAAACCTCGTCTGCCAGGCGTAGAGGCCCGCTGTGTAGAGAAAGGGGGCGGGGTACCGCGTCTTCAAAAAATCTGAGGCGAGTCAACCGTGCGACCACATAAGTGCTTGCACTACGACGCGCGGCGGTGGGCCTGCGGGTGCGGGTTCTCCCAGAACTCAGTGGGCAGCGAGTGCAGAATTTCCGCGATCCGTTTGAGGGACGCCGCCGCTTCTTCTGACTGTTCGCGCGCCACCATGCCGTCCGCTTCGGCGACTTCCTGTGCGATTCGGCGAAAGCGTCCGGCCGCGGCACCCAGTGGAAACCCGAGGTTGGCGGGCAGGGTTTCGAGTCCGGCTTCTCCAATGCCGGCCAAGGCGCGTTCGTTCAGCCATTGCGGAGAGTTTTCGACGCTCTTCTGCTCCGACATCAAGCGGACGGCGGTTTCGACGCTCGTTTTGAATTCGTGCATACCCATCGGATCTCTCACTTGCGCAGGGGGGAGGTCACAGCGGTCGACAGCGACGCGGGCAGTCAGCACTGCTCGGCCTGCGACTCGATCGGTGTTCCACGTTACCGGGGCGGGCTTGTACCAAAAGTCGCCGATTTTTGACAATCCCAGTCTGCCGAATTCGCAGGGGCATGGGACAGGGCCCGATTGCGGGGCCTTGAATGCGACTTCTCCGCTGGAATCCTGCGGAATCGGCAGGGCGGGGGCGGTCGTGGCGAACCGGTCGGCGCATCTGGTCGGCGCATCCGGTCGGCGCATCTGGGGCCTGGCCCAGGCGGGGGGCGAAACGTCCCCATCCCTATCCGGAACAGGCGGAATTGTAGGCAATTTGTGTAAAAAGGCCGCTTTTCCCGCAGTGTAATATCTTGAATTCCCCGCTGGCTTGTCGCCAAATGCATGCTAGATTCTTTAAAGAAACACGATACGAATTCGCTGTTTGGGTGTCGCCAGTCGATTTCTGGGACATCACAGCGGTTTAACAAATAAACACGTTGGCCCCGGTGGCTGAAGTTGAAGACCGGGCTGGTTCCGGTTTCCGAGGCAGGGATTTTTGGTCTCTGCCCGCCGCAGTTGCGGACCTCGGGTCCCGACGCTGCGGCACACTGCGACCGGAATATTCACAGAGATTTGGCAGCTTGATTAACGAGCAAGTATCGTGACAGTTCGATCGGCGCGGAATATTGGCTGGCTGGGGCTATTCGGGCCCGCAGCACTCATGCTGGTGATGGCAGGTTGCCGTTCGATGTCGGCGCAACCCGTTGTCACGGCACGTCCCGCTCCCAGTCCGCTCGCCCTGCCGCTCACGGCACCTGCGACCACCGATTCGTTCCCGCACGAAGCCAAAAAGTCGGTGCCACCGACGACCTCGGCGGTTCCCAAGCCTCCCGCGGAATCGAAATTTCCGCAGCGTGGATTTCGTCCGATTATGCCGGCGAATCCGGATAAAACAGATGCCGGCAAACCCGCCGAGGGCAGTTTAACGTTGCCTCGATCGGAAGGCTCGGCTGCGAAAGACGAAGACGATTTCGACTCGGCTCCGCCGCCGATCACTCGCGACAATCAACTCCCCCGCACCGAGGCGATTCCCAAGATCACTCCGGGGGATGTGACGGTCCCCCAATTGGTCGAACTGGGGGTTTATGCGCCCCTTCGCCGAAAAGTGGGAACTCCGGCGACGTTCCAGATTGCTATTCGGAATACGGGGGACCGTCCGCAGGAACAGTTGGTGATCCGCTGCCGTTTCGATGACACATTCGCGTTTTCCGGTTCCGACAAACAGGAAGTTCGACGTACGCTGGATCATTTGGGGCCCGGCGAAACTCGCGATATGGCATTGACCTTGTCGAGTGACGTCGTGGGCTCGCATTGCTGCTGGTTCGTCGTGTCTCGGCTCGAAGGGGCAGAAGAAGTCGAACTGACCTCGAAGCAGGTGTGTGTCGACTATGTCGTGCGGCAAGTCGATATCGAAATCGTAGGACCGCACCAGCGCACCGAGGGAAGTCGGGCCGAGTTCACGGTGAACCTGACCAACACCAGTGATCGCAGCATTCGCGATGCACGCGTCGTGGTGACATACGACAAGGCTCTGTTGCCTCGCGAATTGTCCGAGGGGGCAGATCAGCGTCCTGGACAATTGACCTGGACGCTCGGCGAACTGCCGTCGTCGGAACAGGTGCAGTTGCAATTGGAGTTTGAATGTCGAACGCAAGCTCACCGCGCCTGTCTGACGGTCGAGGTGCAGGGCACCAATCTGTCGAACAATACAGACGAAGCCTGCGTGGAAATTGTTCCCGTGCGGGGGACACTCGATCTGCGAGTGAGTGATGATGTGGACCCCTTGCCTGTGGGCAAGGTGGGGAAATTCCAGATCACGGTCGAGAACATTGGCCTGCAGGCGGCACGACGCGTGGCCCTGGAAGCTACCGCGACCGAGAATCTGAAAATCGTCGCGGCTCACGTTCGATCAGCCGGAAGCGATGTGCCGTTGAGCCACAAACTCGACGGGAACAAGATCGTGTTTGATCTGATGGATCAACTCGATCCGGGCACGCACCTGGTCTACACGATCGAGGTCGAGGCCCTGCGGAAAGGGACTGCCGAAGTCCGCGCCAGTCTGACGAGCGGTCTCAGCAGTACTCCCGTGCTGACCGCCGAGCCGACGATCATCGTGCCGTAGTCCAGTTGGCATGGTCGCTGACATCGGTCCGTCGCCGCCGCCCGCCTGGCTGAGCCTTTTTACGGCTCGCAGCGGAGTGCCAACCTGCTTCCGGAAGATCAACCGTGACCCGGTGACGGCCTGCCGCTGGCTTCGGGCAATGACTGTTTCGGGTATGCTTGTCGTGCTGTAAGTTGTTTCTGTGTAAGTGGTTGTGTTCTGTTCTTGAGCTGCGGGAACGATTTGGCCGATTTGAGCGTTACTTATTTCCTTGTGAAGTATGACGAAAGTATGACCATTCCGTGACAATCGATTTGCGGAGGCTTCGTAAGATTCGAACACAGGGTCGCAGGAGGCACGACTTCGCTGCAGGATGAAAACTCTAAAAGGGAGGGGAGACCATGTCCCACGAATCTTACGAAGAACCAACAACAGATTCGACCGCCGTCGTCGAAGAAGAATCGCCCGCATATTCCAGTAACGAATCGGTTTTGGCCCGTCATCAGGCGGCGCTTGAACGGGCCAAAAGCCATACTCCGTCGCAGGGAGCGGTGCTGAACGACGCCGTGCCGCGGCGCTTCCGCGATCGATTTCCGGATGGCATTGCGTGGGGCGTGACCGCCTGGATCTGGGCGATGCATGTCGGGGCGATTGCCGCGTTCTGGCACTTCTCATGGTCGGGCATTGCCATCACATTGGCTCTGCATTTCGTGACCGCCTGCTTGGGGGTGACTCTGGGATACCACCGCCTGTTAACGCACGGTAGTTTCGTCGTGCCCAATGCGCTGAAGTATTTCTTCTCGATCTGTGGCACGCTTTCGGCCGAGGGGAGTCCCTTGGCGTGGGTGGCCACGCATCGCAAGCACCATGTGCATTCTGACGACGACCACGATCCGCACAGCCCGAACCATGGCTTCTGGTGGGCCCATATGTTCTGGTTCCATCCCGCCACGACTCCGGCCGCTCTGGATGCCTTCCTGAAGCGCTGGGCTCCTGACCTCTACAAAGACCCCGTGCAGCAGTTTCTGCATAAGACCTTCGGTTTTTACCCCGTGGCGTTGGGCGTGATTCTGTACGCCGCCGGCGAGTACTTCTTCGGCCTGGGGACGTCGTGGGTCCTGTGGGGCCTGTGCATGCGGACCGTAATTGCTTACCACTCCACCTGGTTTGTGAATTCGGCCACCCACATGTGGGGCTACCGGAATTACACGACCACTGACCGCAGCACGAACCTGTGGTGGGTCGCCCTGCTCAGCTACGGCGAAGGCTGGCACAACAACCATCACGCTCACCAGCGTCTGGCCGTCCACGGTCACCGATGGTGGGAAGTCGACGTCACCTACATGGTGATCCGCTTTCTGCGTACCGTTGGCTTGGCCGCCCGTGTTCAAGATCGAATTCCCGAACACGAAATGAAGAAATAAGTTCTGCCGCCGGCGCTGGTCGTCGGACGGAACCTGAATCGCCACAGAATCTCGCACCAACGACTCGTCGTTGTGCGAGATTCTGGCGTTTTACGGCGGTAAAACGTGTCGGGTTCGGCGCTTCAGGCCGGGCGGCGAATGAGTGTCTGCTGCGTTTGCAATTGTTCGACGGCTTGCCAGACGCGTTCGACAGAGAGGTCCGCCAGACAGCACAAATGGCCTGGACCTGAGTGCGGGCAGGTCTTCTTGTAGCTGGCCCGGCAGGGGACATCGGCGGAAATCAGCACGTGTCTCACGCCGTTTGGGCTGTCCGGAGCGGGGCCCGACAGGACGGGACTCGTACACGTGAAGATCCCTGCGACGGGGGTGCCGACGGCCGCCGCGAGGTGCATGGGGCCTGAGTCATTGGAAACCATCAAGTCGACCGATTGCAGGACAGCGGCCAATTGCTTGAGTGTGGTTTTGCCGGCGAGATTCAGCGCTGGTCGGCCCGCGTCGGCTGCCGCAGTCACAATGGCTTCGGCCAGCGATGCCTCGCCGGGGGACCCGACCGCGACAATCGATCCCGAAAACCGACGTGCGATTTCGGCGAATTTTTCGACCGGCCAGCGTTTTGTCACCCAGCCCGCGCCGGCATGCATGGCCAACAGCGGACGCGGTAATTGTGCGAGCTGTCCTGCCACCGATGATGCATCGGCGGCAGAGACCGGGATATGGGCCGTCGCTGGATGGTCTGCCAGTCCCAGTTCCTCGGCGATTCGCCAGTAACGGGCATGGGCGGGCACGGTTCGTCCCGTCTCGGGTATGAGGTAATTACAAGAAAATGCGGAGCCTTCGCGTGCAGTCTCGAGTCCCACACGCCAGGGCGCCCTGGTCGCCAGAGTCATCACCCCCGTTCGCAGCAATCCCTGCAGATCGAGTACCAGGTCAAACCGCCGCTGGTACAGAGTCTTCAGCAGATCACGCCAGGCTCGCCAGCCACCGGTGCGGTGAAACACGAGTGTCTCTGCCAAAGCGGGGTGACCTTCGAGCAGGTTGGCCAGGTCGCTGCGAATGACCCAACTGATTTCCGCGGCAGGAAACTTCTGCCGGAGGACATCGAGTAACGGCAGGGTTTGGACCACGTCTCCCAAAGCGCTGGGCTTGATCAGGCAGACTCGCCGGGGGGCAATGTTTGCCAAAGGGGATGCTGAAGTTGGGGGGCGCATGGTGCGGGGATGATACGGGGAATTCTGGATTCGAGACAAGATCGGTTCCGTGTCGATGCAGTCGGCAGCGTGCCAGTCGAATCGGTCTCGGTCGGACAGGTTGCAAGAGGCTTGGGGCTTGCCATAATCAGTGCTCTGGCCCAGCGCCAGCCGGGGTTCACAGATTTTCTCGCTGTGAGTCGCGGAGCATTCGGAACAGTCACATTGCCTGTCGGAGCCTGGAACCATGAACGTCTCCTCGAATGTCCTTTCGCCCCGTCGCCTTGGCCCACAAGCCCCATCGCAGGGCTCAGGCTGGTTGCGCCGGATGGGCAGCGGGGCTTTTTTTGCGGGCCTCGTCGGGATCAGCTTGTGGACAGCCGTCGGCCAAGGCCAAACGCAGGGAGGGCCACGGGGGAAGGGGAGTCGGCCGCAGGCATCGACGGCGACTCCCGGTGCCAACATTCAGCCCAAATTCGTCTTCTCGAAATTTCCCGACTGGGTTGAATGCGTGACCTTTTCGCCGGATGGCAAGACCCTGGCCGCCGGCAGCCATGGCGTGGTGAAACTGATCGATGTCGCGGGGCAGCAGGAAACTGCTGCGTTAACTCGGCGGGGGGGGTTGGTAAAGGCGATTGCCTTCTCCGGCGACGGGAAACTCCTCGCCGCGGGAGGGTACCAGTCGCTGGAACTTTGGGATGTGGCGACAGGCCAGATCGTACGGACCCTGAAGGGGCATCGTGGTCACGTGACTTCGCTCGGTTTCTCTCCCGATCAGCAGACGTTGGCCAGTGCGGCCGACGATGAAACGGTCAAACTGTGGAATGTGGCCTCTGGCGAGATGGTGGCCAATTGGAAATCACTGGGGCAGCCGGCTTTGGCACTCGCGTACTCGCCCGATGGTCAAACGCTGGCCGTAGCGCTGGGGGACCCGGATCGCCCGGCCAAGAAAGGGCTGGTGCGATTGTTTGATTCCGCCGGTACCCCCGGGTTGGTGCTCGATGGACATACTCGAATCGTTTCCGCAGTCGCTTTCTCGCCGGATGGAACGCAGATCGCCACGGGGAGTGCGGATGAGTCCATCAAGCTGTGGGATCGGGCAACGGGAAAAGAACGGAATTCGTTGGAAGGCCATACCCGGCCCGTCAACAGTCTGGCGTTTGTGGGGGGCGGAAAATGGCTGTTGTCGGTGTCGGGGGGACGGGCCGTCGGTAACAACGAACTGATGCTCTGGGAAACGTCGACCGGCAAAGAGCTCGCCACGATTCCAGCCCATGATGCGAAAATCTCGCAATTGGCCCTGTCGCCGGACGGAAAATTTCTGGCGACAGCCAGCGTGGATAAGACGGCCAAAGTCTGGGATGTCGCAGCCATCCTCGGGGCTGCCGGGCAGAAATCCGGAGCAACCGTTCCCCAGCCCAGCCGGGGCGACGCCGAGTTTCGGCCTGAGTCTCCGGCGCTGCCCGACCCGTCAACGGCATTGGGCAGTCTGGCAAGCTTGCGGTCGGCGGAAGGTCAGCCTGCGGCGGCTGCCGAGAAGCCGATCCGCATTGGCATGATTGGGCTCGATACTTCGCATTCGGTCGCGTTCACACAGATTATAAACGCGCCTGAAGAGAAAGATCAGGCGGCGGTGGCTGGCTGCCGGGTTGTGGTCGCTTACCCCAAGGGGAGTCGAGATATTCCTTCGAGCGTGGAGCGCGTTCCCGAATACACGCAGAAGGTGAAAGCCCTCGGGGTGGAAATCGTGGAGTCGATCGATGAACTGGTCATGAAGTGTGATGCGGTGCTGCTGGAGACGAACGACGGTCGGCCACACCTGGAGCAGGTGCTGCCGGTCTTGAAGGCGGGTAAGCCGGTCTTTATTGATAAACCGATTGCCGGATCGCTGACAGATGCAGTGGCGATCTTCGAAGCGGCTCGCAAGTATAAAACCCCTGTCTTTTCTTCCTCGTCTCTGCGATACACGGTGGGGGCGCAGGCGATTCGGGCGGGCAAAATTGGCGAGGTCAAAGGTTGCGACGCGTATAGCCCGTGCGCCCTGGAAGCCACCCATCCTGACCTGTTCTGGTACGGAATTCACGGTGTCGAATCGCTGTTCACCTGCATGGGGACCGGGTGTGAATCGGTGACCCGCATTAACACGCCATCCATCGACGTCGTTGCTGGCGTCTGGAAGGGGGGGCGAGTGGGAACGTTCCGCGGGGTGCGCTCTCCCGACGGGGGACAAGCGGGCTATGGAGGGACAGCCTTCGGGACCAAGGGGGTTGAGCAGATCGGAACCTACGGCGGTTACGCGCCGCTGGTGTTTGAGATTGTGAAGTTCTTCCGCACCGGCAAGGTCCCGGTGGCTGAAGAAGAAACTCTCGAAATCTACGCGTTTATGGAAGCGGCGGACGAAAGCAAACGTCAGGGCGGCAAACCCGTCACACTGGCCAGCGTGCTGGCCAAGGCCCGTGAAGCAGCACTGCAGATCAAGACTCCATGAATGACTCCCTTTTGGAAGCGTTGCGTGGCCGCGAGGTGATCATTGATGCGGCGTCTCCGTATGTCATTCTGGGGACGCTGGTGAAGTTTGACGACACCCACCTGCTGCTCGACGATGCCGATGTTCATGATTTGCGAGATACCACGACCACTCGCGAAAACTACATCGTCGATTCGCGGCGATTTGGGATTCGCGTCAATCGCGAGCGGACGGTTGTCCGAGTGGCGGAGATCGTCTGCATATCGGCCCTGGAAGATGTCGTTCTGTGAAGTGGTGTCGCACCGATTCCGGATGGGCCGTCTCCTGAATGTGGCGGGTGGTCAGGCGCTTGTTGTTCGGATGATGCGTGGTCGATAAACTGGCAGACGCCGCTCAGTGGCGTGTTGGCCCACGCCTGTCAACGTTGTCACGCGTCGGGAGAATGCAGCATGTTGCGGTTGTCGTTCGTTATCGTTTGTTTGAGTCTGCTCACAATCGTCGGTTGCACTACGGAAACGGAAACGAAGCCCGCGGCTTCGAGTTCGAATTCCGGCACCGGGATTATCGGAAAAACTACCCAGGACGTGGGGGAGTTTGACCCGAACAAAGCGAACCAGGTGGTCAGTGACCAGAAGATTCGTGCCAGCGATCCGATTACAGCGCCTCTTTCGGCCTATGGTCCGATGGTTGAAAGCCTGGCCAAGACCCAGGTCACGCACGCCATCGGCCTGTTTCAAGCATCCGAGGGGCGGTATCCGAAAGACCATGACGAATTCATGGAACGGATCATTAAAGAGAACAACATCAAGCTCCCCGTACTGCCGTTCAAGGGACGCTACGTCTACGACGTCGAAAAACACGAACTGATGGTGGTCCGTGATATCGAGAATGCGGAAAAGGCAAAACAGTAGCCGACCTGTTGGGCTGCGCTGGAATCAGGTCTCGAATAGCGCGTCGCCGAAGGCATCGGGATCGAACAGTTCGAGGTCGTCGACCTGTTCGCCAACTCCGATGTATTTGACCGGCAGGTTCATGGTTTCTCGAATCGCGATGACGATGCCCCCCTTGGCCGTGCCATCGAGTTTGGCCAGGACGAGTCCTGTGCACGAGACCGATTCCGAGAACCGTTGCGCCTGACTCACTCCGTTCTGCCCCGTGGTGGCATCGAGAACCAGCAGTACCTCGTGGGGGGCGCCAGGTATTTTGTCGGAAATCACTCGCTGGATTTTGGCGAGCTGTTTCATCAGGTTTTGTTGTGTCTGCAAGCGGCCCGCCGTATCGACGATCAGCACGTCGGCCTGCAGTTCCAGCGCCTTGACACAACCGGCATAGGCAACCGCCGCAGGGTCAGATCCGCTGGGTTTGGTGACGATTTCGCAGCCCAGGCGCTTGCTCCACAGCGTGAGTTGCTCGACCGCGGCGGCACGAAATGTATCTCCCGCCGCGAGGACGACCTGCTTCCCGTTTTTCTTGAGCAGGTTGGTCAGTTTGGCGATCGAAGTGGTCTTCCCGACGCCGTTCACTCCCGCCACCAGAATCACCGTTGTCCCCGAGGGTTGCAGGTTGAGGGGCGACAGCGGTTGGTCCACGTCCCACAGTTTTTCCTGTCCTCCCTTCAGCAGCGACTTGAGCTTGGTCCGTACGGTTCCCCAGATTTCGTCGATGACAACGGTTCGTCCCAGGTGTTTCGCCCGCAGTTCGTCCATGATGGAGTTCGCTGAGGCCACGCCCATATCAGTCCCGATCAATCGGGCGTAGAAATCCTGCAGTTTGTCCTCGGTGAGGATTTCGCCCGCCTTGAACAGGTCGCGAACGTCCGTCCGCAACAGGTCCTTGGTTTTTTGCAGGCCGCGTTTGAGTTTGTCGAACAGTCCCATGTGTTAATTGTCGTGGAATTCAGGAAGAACGCGAGTCAAAGACCGACCGCAAATCGCGGCGGTTCCGGGCGGACGAGGATCATATAAAGGCCGACCAGCCACGGGCAAGCAGGTCCCCGCGGTCAAATTCAGGCGCGGCGACGGCCCAACTGCGGTCGTTACGTCGGATTCTGTTCCGGCCGGGGCGATCGGACCGAGGGGTGTCAAACGATTTGCATAACCTGCATTTCTGTCTGACCGTCGCTGGGTTGTGGGGATCGGATCAGCGTTTTACCATAGATCAGCGACCGGGAATGCCAGTCGCCGATGGCTGGTTGCATTAAGAAAGATTAAGAATGTCTGAACGTTACCACAGTGTTTTGCTCTTTGGGCCCCCCGGCGTCGGCAAGGGAACGCAGGGCCAGATTCTGGGAAAAATCCCCGGGTTCTTTCACCTGTCGGTGGGGGATGTGTTTCGGGCGCTCGATATCAATTCACCGGATGGTAAGGAAGTCTATCAATACAGTTCACAGGGAATGCTGGTTCCCGACGAGACGACGATTCGGATCTGGAAACGCAATATCGATGCGTTGACGATCCTGTCGTATTACAAGCCGCACGAGGACCTGCTGATTCTGGATGGGATTCCCCGCAATCAGCGGCAGGCAGAGATCCTCGAACAGCACGTCGAAGTGCTCAAGATCATCCACCTGAAATGCAGTGATATCGAAGCGATGGTGCACCGGATTCGCCGTCGGGCGATCCGCGAAAACCGTGTCGACGATGCCCACGAAGACATCATCCGACGGCGGTTTGATGTTTATGAACGTCAGACTCGTCCCGTGCTCGAATACTATCCGAAAAAACTGATCGCGGAAGTGGATGCGTTTGGATCACCGGCGGAAGTTCTGTTGAACATCCTCAAAGATGTGGTTCCCGTGCAGAACAAGCACTTTCGGAACGAAATCGAAGGCTGAGCGAGTCCCGGCGGTTGCGCACCCGCCTGCGTCAGCCGCGGTTCTCAGGTCTCGGTGATTTGCCGTCACTTGCCAATTTGAGCGATGACCGCCCTCGCGACTTCCTCGGTCTTGGACGTCCCTTTCAGGTCGGGGGTTCGTGGTCCACCCGCACGCAGCAGGTCGCCGACGGCGCGGTGGATCGCATTCGCTGCTGCCGTGAGTTGCAGATGTTCCAGCATCATGGCGGCCGACAGAATGGCCGCGAGCGGGTTCGCGATTCCTTGCCCGGTGATGTCTGGCGCCGAACCATGCACGGGTTCGAACATGCTGGGAGACCGACGGGTGGGATCGATGTTTCCGCTGGCGGCCAGTCCCATGCTGCCGACGATGATCGCCGCCAGGTCGGTCAGAATGTCGCCGAACAGATTGCTGGCCACCACGACGTCGAACGATTCTGGCCGCCGCACAAATTCCATGACGGCCCGGTCGATCAACAAAGACTCGGTGCTGACGTCCGGGAACTCCTTCGCGACGGCGGCGAAGCATTGGTCCCACAGGACCATGCTGTAACCCTGGGCGTTGCTTTTGGTAATCGAGGCGACCCGCCGGCGGGGGCGAGTTCGAGCCTTTTCGAACGCGGCTCGAATGATTCGATCGCAGCCACGGCGGGTGAAGACCGATGTCTGAATCGCCACATCGTGGTCCGACTCGGCGTACACTCGCCCTCCGACGTTGGCATATTCTCCTTCGGTGTTCTCGCGGTAGACCAGCATGTCGATCGAGCCCGCCCGTTTGCCCGCCAGGGGACTGTCGACGCCTTCGTAAAGAAATGCCGGTCGCAGACAGACGTACTGATCGAATCGTCGCCGAATCGGGAGCAGTAATCCGTTGAGCGTAATGTGGTCTTGCACGCGGGGATGACCGACGGCGCCCAGCAGAATCGCATCGTGCCCGGCCAGGTGATCCAGAAAATCAGGGGGCGCCATTTGACCATGCTGAAAGTAGTAATCTGTGCCCCAGGGGTATTTCACCCATTCGAAATCGGCACCCGAAAACCGGGCGGCGGCTTCCGCGGCGGCGATCGCGGCCCGCGTCACTTCCGGTCCGATACCGTCGCCTTCAATCACTGCAATGTTGAAGCGGGCCAAGGTGTCTTACTCCATTCCGGGAACGAGGGATCTGCGCTGGCGAACATGCCAGCCGATGGCGCTCAAAAGAGCTTTCTTGGAAGCCCGAATTGTATCGGACGGTCGGTAGCGCTGACACTGTCCTGGCCGGTCGGGGCAATTCTGGAATTGGGAGTTCCGGTGAGCAGGAAGTACTGGCTTTTCAATTGGCCGTCGGCTGCTTAATTTGGGGTGTCCAGTCACGAATCCGAACAGGAGCTCAGCGCCATGCATTCCCTTACTCATCGTCGCGATTTTCTGAAATCCGCCGCCAGTGCGGCTGCCGCCGGCCTGCTTGCTGCCGGGCCATTGGGCTCAGCCCCGCTTTCCGCCAACCAGAAGGACTCCGCTGTGAAATCCCAGGACGACTTGCCCATTGTCGATACTCACGAGCATCTGTGGGATCTGACCAAGTTCAATCTGCCGTGGACCCAAGACCTTCCCGAATTGAAAAAGAGCTTCGTGACCAAGGACTATCTGGCCGCGACGGCCGGACTCAATGTCGTCAAATCGGTGTACATGGAAGTTGATGTCGAACCGACGCAGCAGGTGCAGGAGGCAGACTATGTGATCGATCTGTGTCAGCGAAACGACAATCCCATGGTGGGGGCGGTCATCTCGGGGCGACCGGCGACGGAAGAGTTCCGCGCGTATATCCTCAAATATAAAGACAGTCCCTACATCAAGGGGGTGCGCCAGGTGCTCCACGGACCGTCCAATCAGGCCGGTTTCTGTCTCGATCGGCAGTTCGTGAAAAGCGTGCAGTTGCTCGGCGAACTGGGGATGAGCTTTGACCTGTGTCTGCGCTCGGGTGAGCTTGCGGATGGTGAAAAACTGGTGGCCCAATGCCCCAGGACGCGGTTCATTGTCGATCACTGCGGCAACATGGATGTGACCGTGACCGACAAAAAGCTGCGGCAGGTGTGGATGGATGGCATGAAAGCCCTGGCACAGCACGACAATGTCGTCTGCAAGATCTCCGGGATCATTGTGACGGCGAAAAAGGACTGGAAGGCCGCCGATCTGGAACCGAACATGCGGTTCTCGATGGAAACCTTCGGTCCGGACCGCCGCATGTTTGCCGGTGACTGGCCCGTGTGTACGCTGCGCGCCAGCTACCAGCAGTGGGTCAACGCCCTCAAAGAAATCGTGCGCGGCATGAACATGTCACTGGCGGACCAGAAGAAACTGTTCCACGACAATGCCGTGAAGTTCTACGGTCTGAAAGACAAGAATTACCGGCCCGCCTAGAAACGTGTGAGTACCGCCTTGGTATTGCGGGGGCAGATCAGGCACCGCAGATCGAATCACTCAAACAGAGCCCGGGTTATCACGGGCTCTGTTTGAGGATTGTGATGATCGGCTGGCGACCGCTTCGTGAAATGGGCCGCTGCCGTGGCGGGTTCCAGGGCCCGGGCCCGCCGGGGTTATTTCTTGCCCTTGGTGGGGGCTTTTCCGCCCGACTTCGCGGGCTTGTCGGTCAGTGGTTCTTCGGGCGGTGTGATTTCATTTCCCGTTTTCCCGAAGTGCAAAACGATCACGCGTGCCGCGGGGATGCGGCATTCTGCGATGACTTTCAGCGGGCCGTTGCGTTCATCCAGTTCGAGTACGATGTAATCGTTGCCGATCTCTTTGACGCGTTCTTTCATGGCCGTTTTTCGGGCTTCGTCGTCATACGTGAAGATCCCCTTCATCCCGAACTCGTCGTTTTTCAGTTCCACCATGCTGCCCACACGCAGTGAGCCGAAGATGCCGCGTCCAGCCGGTTGCGATGCGCCGGGCTGAGCGGAAATCTGGGGGGAAAGAACCAGTGCGGTCAGAACACAGGAACCGATCGCAACGACCGTCATGATCCGGGCGTTCATCAGACGTTTCTCCAGGCGAAATGATAAGGGACGTGTGCGGCCACGGCGTGGTCAGGAACTACGAGGTCGCATTCAGAGACCAGTATCGAACGTGCGCAATGTGTCCGTCAAGCGTTGCCTGTCCCGGATATCCGGTCTGCTGGCGGCCTACGAGAGCAGCAGTTCGAGGTCGGCTGCCGTCAGGTCGGTCAACAGGTTGTTGTCGGCCTGCAGGATCGCTTCGGCCAACTCCTTTTTCTTGACCTGCAGTTCGGCGATTTTCTCTTCCACCGTGTTGCGACAGATCAAACGGTAGGCGAAGACCTGCCGTGTCTGGCCAATGCGGTGAGCGCGGTCGATGGCCTGCATTTCGACGGCCGTATTCCACCACGAGTCGAGCAGAAACACGTAGTCAGCCGCCGTCAGGTTAAGACCCAGGCCGCCCGGTTTGAGACTCATCAGGAACACGCCACAGGCTGGATCGTTCTGGAAATGTTCGATCCGTTCGCGGCGGTTGCGGGTTTGACCATCCAGATATTCGAAAGGAATATTCCGCTGTTCGAGGTATCGCTTGACGATGGCCAGGTAGCTGGTGAACTGCGAAAACACGAGCGCTTTGTGCCCTTCTTCGAGCAGGTCCTGCAGGT
>JAFEBR010000664.1 GCA_018242565.1 Planctomycetota bacterium
GCCAACAGCGTTCATTTGGCAGAATTGCCCAAGCCCTCGGTGGACGACGTGCCCGGGGGGCGGGGTGTGCTGGTCCGCGTGCTGAAAGTGGGGGTCGACGCGACGGATCGTGAGATTAACGACGCGCTGTATGGCAACGCTCCGCCAGGATACGACTTTCTGGTGTTGGGTCACGAGTCGTTTGGCATCGTGGAAGAGGTGGGGCCCGCCGTCAAACATGTGAGGCCCGGCGACTACGTGACCTGCACCGTGCGGCGTCCCGGTGGCTCGATTTACGACCGGATTGGCCGCTCGGACATCACCAGTGAAGAGACTTATTACGAACGTGGAATCAACCTGCTGCACGGGTATCTGACCGAATACTACGTGGACGATGCTGAGTTCGTCGTCAAAATGCCGGTCGGCTTGAAGCACCTGCACGTGCTGGCCGAGCCGATGAGTTGCGCGGCCAAAGCGGTACAGCAGGCCTACGAGGCTCAGCGCCGCCTGCAGGTTTGGGAACCCAAGCTGGCCTTCGTGACCGGATCGGGCCAGATCGGTTTGCTCTCGACGCTGATTCTGCGATTGCGGGGGCTCGAAGTCTACACGTTTGCACGGGGCGAGGCGCCCTGTCTGAAATCTGAAATCGTTACCGGACTGGGGGCCAATTACGTCAGCACCCGGCAGCGGTCACTGAAAGAAGTTGCGGCCGCTGTGGGCAAACCCGATTTGATCATCGAAGCCACCGGTTCGAGTGCAATTGCCTTCGAAGCCATGGAAGTGCTGGCTCATAACGGGGCTGAGGTCTGGACGAGCATTACGGGTGGACAGCGACGGGTCGAAGTGCCGTCAGACCATATCAATATCAATTGGGTGCTGGGTAACAAATTGCTGCTCGGATCTGTGAATGCGAACCGGCGGCATTTTGAATTGGGGATTTCTGACCTGGCACTCGGCGAGGTTACTTATCCCGGTGTGATCGAGCAGATTCTGACCCACCCTGTCTCGGGTATTGAGAACTACCGGGAAATGATGCGTCTGCTGGTTGAGGATAAGGATGCCCTGAAGGTCTACGTCGATATCGCGGAAGGCTAAGACTCATTTTGCCGTGATTCGTGGGCAACGCAGCCGTAGTCTGACGCTGAAATGCAAGCAAGCCTCGGAAAACTCCGAGGCTTGCTGTCTTTATCTTGTTCGCGAAGCGCTGGCAATTACCAGTTCTTCGGGTTCATGTACCACCACCACTTGTCAGTCCGCGAGCGGAAGTTGAGGTTCCAGTATCCGTCATCCCATTCGAGCGAGGCCTTGCGCCAGCCCAGTGGAATCTGCGGGTACGGGTAGTAGGGACCGACCGCAGGATAGGCCGAAGCGGCCTGTTGGGCAGGGTACGCGCCCGCGGCATAGTTCGGTCCGGGGCCGTTCATCTGGTAGGCTCCAGCCGGCATGGGGCCAGCGGGCATCGGGCCGCCGGCTCCGGGGTAGGCACCGGGAGGACAATACTGCGGACCACCCGCCATCTGCGGCGGAGGGCCGTTAAACGCAATGCGGGCCGGTTCGCCGGCCGGACCGGTTATGCCCTGCGGGGTGATCGGCTGCATGCCGGCGTCACCGGTGGGGGCCAGTCCACCGTACACCGGGCGTTCGCCACTGGTACGACGGATGGCTTGAGCCGACCGTGGAGTTCCGGTGGCAACGGCCTGTTCAATGTCAGACTTCGCCGGTCGTTGCGCGAGTTGCAGACGATTGACGACGCGAGTCACACCCGGCACACCGAGGCAGACCTTTTCAGCAGCCGCCCGTTGTTCCGGCTTTCCGATCGTGCCCACCAGCGTCACCACGCCATTGCGAGCATCGATATCGATTTCGTATTGGTTCATCCGGGCTTTGCTCAGAGCCTTGGCGACACGGTCTGCCAGCTCCTGGTTGGGTGACGACTTCTGCTTCTGGGCAGCCGCGGCCGCCGGAGCCGAAGAGCCCGCAGGAGAATTGATTTCATCCGCGAGCGCAAAGTGAGGGGTCAAACTCAAAAGCCCCACTGACAACCATTTTTGATAGCGTCGCATCAACCTGTCTCCTTACTGGTTCCACACCGAAGAGGGCCGGTTGGGAACCGGCTGAATGTTCTAGGGATCATGGGCCATTCCTGCTCCGGCAGAACGGGCTGGAACCGACCTGTCAGATATCATCGGCTAAAATATCCGGCCTGTAACAGTTATTTCGGATTTTTCGATTGGA
>JAFEBR010000665.1 GCA_018242565.1 Planctomycetota bacterium
GAGGTCGCCGAACTGGAATTTGAAATCGCCAGTTACTGCGACGCCCGCGAAGCAATCGGTTGCGCCTCGGGCACCGACGCTTTGATTCTGGCACTGATGGCGCTGAACATCGGCCCCGGCGATGAAGTGATCACCAGTCCTTACACCTTTTTTGCGACAGCGAGTTCGATTTACCGACTGGGTGCCCGACCCGTGTTCTGTGATATCGACCCGGCGAGTTTCAACATCGACGTCGGCGCCATTGCCAGCGCCCTGACGCCGCGGACGAAGGCCATCATGCCGGTGCATCTGTTCGGCCAATGCGCTGAGATGGAGCCCTTACAACGCATTGCCGCCAAGTCGGGAATTCCCATCGTCGAAGACGCCTGCCAGGCGATCGGCGCCGAATACCAGGGACGACGTGCCGGAGTTCTGGGCTCTGTCGCCTGCTTCAGCTTCTTCCCCACGAAGAACCTGGGTGGCGCAGGTGATGGCGGCTTGTTGACCACCGACGACGCGGCACTGGCGGCGCGCTTGCGCCGACTGCGAGTCCACGGCGAAGCGGCGCAATACGAGCACATTGAAGTCGGACTGAACAGCCGCCTCGACGCGCTGCAGGCCGCCGTTCTGCGGATCAAACTTCGGCATCTGGATGACTGGACCGTCGCCCGTCAGCGTAATGCGGAGCGCTACGCGCAGTTGTTCGAAGAGTTCGATCTGCTGGATACCGTGACGCTGCCAGTGACACTGCACGATCGCCGCCATGTCTACAACCAATACTGCGTCCGCATCGCCCACGGGCAACGCGACCAGGTGCTGGCGGGGTTGCGCGAACGAAAAATCGGCTGCAGCGTGTATTACCCCAAACCGCTGCACCTGCAGACGTGTTTCGCCGACCTGGGATATCGGGCTGGTGAACTGCCCGAGTCAGAACGCGCGGCTCACGACAGCCTGGCCTTGCCGATTTACTCGGAACTGACGGAAGAACAGCAGGAGCGGGTGGTCAGCGCCATGGCCGAGATTCTGGGACGCAAACGCACGCGACGCGCCACGCTTCCCATATCCCGTCCCAAATTCCTGGTTTCAGGCTCGCGTTCGACCGAAGTCGACCGCGCCGCAGCCGGCCGTTAGCCCGTCGAATTCAGGTAACCCCTGGCCTCGCACGTCGGCGATACTCGATCGTCGACGTGCCGGTTGCCGGGCTCTGGCTCAACTCGGGGGCTGACTCACCTCGGTCGATTCCAATTCCTGTTCAGGCGTGGACGAAGCCGGGCCAGTGGGCTCTCCCTTCTCGGATTTTTCGTGCTCGAGCTCCTGGACTTCGATGCGGCGGACCCGGGTCGATTCCGCGTCGAGCACGGTTAGTTCGTGGCGCGCCAGTCGAACTTTTTCCCCGGGCAGGGGGATATGCCCCAGGAGTTCGACGATCAAACCGCCCGTCGTATCGGACGTGATGTCCGCGGGCAGTTCAAGACGACACTCGTCCACGAGTTCATCGAGCGGACAGAGAGCGTCCACCAGAAATCGGCCATTGCTGCGTCGCAGGATCATGGGAAGTTCGCGGTCGAATTCGTCCTGAATCGGGCCCACGAGTTCTTCGAGAACGTCTTCAAAGGTCACCATTCCGGAAACTGTCCCATATTCATCCACGACCATCGCGACATGGGTCCGATTCCGCTGAAATTCTCGCAGCAGCGCGTCGAGTCGCATGGTCTCCGGGAAAAACGGCAACTTGCGTGAGATCCGGGTTAACGAGGGCAGAGGCTGTCCCGCTACGATCGATCCCAATACATCCTTGGTGTGGACCATGCCAATCACCCGGTCCAAATCGCCGTCGCATAACGGAAACCGGGTAAATTGTGAGTCGGCGATGATCTGCAGATTGTCTGGAGCCGCACGCCGCGTGCTGAGAAAGACAATGTCACGACGGGGAACCATCACCTGCCGTGTGATCTTTTCTTCCAGGTCCAGAACATTCTCCATCATCAGGCGTTCACGACGACTGACTTCGCCCCCTGCCGCCGACTCAGCGAGAATCAACCGCAATTCGTCTTCTGAAGGCAGTTGCTCGTTGGGGCCCACGGCTTTCACGCCAATGGCTCGGAGCATCAGATCACTGGCCTTGTGCAGCACGAAAATAAACGGCCACAGCACTTTGTAGAAGACGGCCAACGGTACTGAAACGACGAGGGCCGTCGGGCGTGCGGCCCGAATCGCCATGATCTTGGGGGCCTGCTCACCCAGCGAAATGTGCAGAAACGTGATCAGGATGAATGCCAGTGGCAACGACAGGTATTCGGCCGCATCGGCCAGCCCAATGGCGGCCAGAGTCGGTCGCAGAAGTTTCTTCCCGACGTCCTCACCAAACCAACCGAGCCCCAGACTCGCCAGCGTGATTCCCAACTGACAAGCCGAGAGATACGAATCGAGCTGATTTAAGACCCGGCGCGTCACCCGGGCGGCGAATGAGCCCTGCCGCGAGAGTTGTTCGATTTGCGACAACCGAACTTTAACCAGCGCAAACTCCGCCGCCACAAAAAAACCATTGGCAACGACGAGCAACAGAACTCCTAAAACTTCGACGATGGTCATATCCGGCCCGCCAGTTCCAGGGTGCTCCACAGACTGGGATCAATGGCAAAAGGAAAGTCTTGTCCGACGCTCAAAAACTGCTCACCGAGTTCGGTATCGCGCAGGGCATAGTAGAACCCCAGTCGAGGCTGTGATTCGGGATCGAACCCGGGCAGCACGCTCGACGGAAACCAGACATCAAGCTGATAGCCGGATTTCAACAACGTCGTCTGCAATTGGATTTCCGTGACATCGACGCGAGGCGCCTCTTCCCGAGCACGCACGATGGGGACCGAAACTGCCACCGGCGCGACACCGCGCGTACCGGTTCCCGTCGGGAGCAGGTAAAATTGCTGGCAATAACGACTCGCTCGATGAATCGATTGGGTATTGCGGGTATCCAGCAGGACCTGCAGTCCATCGGCCGCTTCGGGAGCCCGCGGATCTGCCTGCACCGGCCCAACTTTCCCAGTCACCTGGACCGAAATCGCTAAACCGTCGTCGTTCCAGGCCAGTCGTAATTCACCAAACGGTACAGATCGATCAAGACCGGCCAGACTGGGCAAGCGGTTCTCCGCAGGAAGGTCGAGAAGTTTCTTGCCCTTGCGGGGTAATTTCCGCTCGTACCGAATTGGGAATGAATAACGAAACAGAAATTGATGGGGCAATAATCCGGTATGTGACACGCAATCGCTCCTTGGGGCGATCAGGCATTCTATAGCCTCGCACGGCGAATCAAAAGGAAACCAACCGTCCTGCAGGGCGTGCAGGCTGCGAGTGCCCGAATTCCAGGTCCTGCCTGGGACCACGAAATGCAGGGTGAGAACAGATAAAACGGCTGCGATCCGGCTTGGATCAAATAAAAAACGACCGCCGGGACCTGCCCAGCGGCCGTTTTGTCTGCCAGCAACGGCCCCTCATCCGTCTCACAAGTCCGTTCCCAGCGAGAGGGTGGGGAGGTCGGCCCCCTGGAAACCGCTACTTGGTAATCCGGTAAATCACTTGTGTATTCGCCTGATGGACCAGCAGATAGACCTCACCCTTGTCGTCTTCGCCAAATGAAGCCACTCCTGATTTTAACCCAGGCAATTCCCGATTCGACACGACCCGCCCTTTTTCGGCATCGAACCGCAAGGCAAAGATTCGCAAGGATACGAAGTCGGCGTACAGGTACGCCCCTTCCAAGTCCGGAATCTTCTTGCCTCGGTAAACCACGCCCCCGGTGATCGATTTGCCAATGTCGTGATGATATTCCCAGATGGGCTCGACGAGTTCCGGACGAGTACCAACCCCCTTATCACTGAAGGGATGGAACGCTTCCCGGATGCTCCAGCCATAATTCCCACCCGCCTTGATGAGATTGATTTCTTCATAAAGATTCTGACCGACATCAGCCGCCCAGAGATTTCCCGTCTGGCGATCAAAAGCCATTCGCCACACGTTACGCAGTCCGTACGCCCAGATCTCAGGGAACACGTCCGCTTTCCCCACGAACGGGTTGTCCTTCGGAATTGCGTAGTTCTTTCCCTGGTCCTTGTGATCAACGTCGATCCGCAGGATCTTTCCCAGGAACGTCGTTAATTTTTGGCCATTGCCGAACGGATCGTTGGCCAGGCCGCCGTCGCCGAGCGCGATATAGAGAAATCCATCAGGACCAAACGTCAGCGTTCCGCCGTCGTGATTCCAAAACGGTTTGTCGATGCGCAACAGCACTTCTTCTGAGGCCGGGTCTGCCTGATCCGGGTTGGATTTGCTGACCTTGAATCGCGAAACGACATTTGTGTTCTTGGCTTTGCCATCGGTATAGAACACAAAAAACTCGCCGTTTTGTTTGTATTTCGGATGGAACGCCAGTCCCAGCACCCCCTCTTCAAACTCCTTCTCGGAGAACCGGGTTTTCCCCGTCAGATCCAGAAAGATCTTGGTCTGCTTCACGCCGTCATCGTTCGGGAAGACGTGAATCGCTCCCTGTTGAACCGGAACGAACAGGCGATTTGACCCGTCACCCGCGTGGGTGACCAGCAACGGACGAAGATTGACGACCATGCCCGCGTCATTTTCGGGCTTCCAACCGGTCCATTCCAGGTGAGGAAAAGCCTGTGTCAGCTTCAACGGCAACGGCGCCGTGTCGACTTCCCACCCCGGAATTGTGGCCGGCAGCGCGACCAGCGTACCGGCCTTCATGTCCGGCACGAGCAAAAACCTGTTGTCGGCATCGATGCAACTGTCAGCGGCCTGCTCGAACTTTTCACTGATCAGGACGGGTTTCTGCCCCGGGCGGGGAATCCCCCACACTTTGCCCGACTTCCACGAGGTCACAAACAACTGGCCATGTCGGTCCCAGGTCAACGCATCGCCACCGTCGAATCCGTCGGCGATCTTCTCGGCCGAGTTATCCGCCAGCTTGATGCGATACAATTGGCCGCTGCCAAAGTCGAGCAGCAATAAATGCGACGTCCCGTCCATCGTCAGACCATTCGGGGTGTGCAGACCTTTCAGGTTTTCGGAATTGACGACCGCAGTCACTTTTTTCGATTTGAGGTCGATGCGGTACACGGCCCCGTCGTGGCCCTGCAGGTCCCCGGAGTCACTGACAAACGCGCAGAACTTTTCAGGGTCAATCACGATATCGTTCAGGAATTTGGGGGCCGTCGGAAAAGCCTCGGAAGCCGCGAGGACCGACACCTTTCCGTCCAGACTGACGTGCACAACACGTTTCTTGTCGGTGACGTAAAAGCCCTTATCGAAAAACACAATTCCCTTGGGATCGTCGAGGCCGGTGGCGAAAGGCACTGCCTTTCCGTCTTTGACCACCGAGACGAGTCCGTCCCCGTCCGTGTCGAATTCTCCAATTTCGGTGAGGTAAATTCGGCCGTCCGGACCGAGACATACCGATTCGGGGTTTTTCATGCCGCTGGCCAGGACTTTGGGGGCGTCTGCCGCCAGCACGGGAAGTGCCTGTAGCATAGCCAATACGGCAAATACGAATTGAATGCGCATGGAGTTCCTCATCAGAAGCAGATTTCAATAAGTGCAGACGCTGCGAAATCCGGCCCGCGTTGCCACGTCGTTCCGGACCGTGTCGCCCACGGGGACCTGAATGTACATGTTCCCCCCGGCCCTGCCAATGCTCGGAACCTGCCTCAAAAGTCAGCTCTTCGCCCCGTCTTCGCACGCCGCTGCACTTCGCCCGCGGGACCACAGGTCGAGTCCCTGCAATCGCCCCAATGACTTGGAGAATTCTACCTGCATCACCTGACAGACCGTTATTCCCGTTTGGCGGTCGGCTCAGTGCTGGGCTCATCCAATGGAACGTCGTCATCATCTGCCTGAGCCGCGTGTTTGTGGTACAAGGGCAGATAACGGTAATAGACTTCCAGCGTCAGGATCGAGAGACAGGTGGTGTAGAGTCGTCCCCCTTTCTCGGAGTGCATGCTGCGATCGGTCATCCAGCTCCCCGCCGCATCTCCCTCTTGGACCTGCGACTCGACGAGCATCTTTCGCATCGAATTGTTCCAGCGCTCCCACGGTACGCCACCCCAATGGTGCATCGCCATCGTGCCGTAGTAGGTGTAGTACATGTCGAATCCGTTGGGGCCCCAGTCACTCAGATGATTCATGCCACGGACGAGAACACGGTTCGACTTGTCTTTTCCCAGGTACATCTGGCACAAAATGCCGACCGCGGTCGTAGAGGGCCGCGACGTGCTGGAATTCATGTAGCCGTACATGCCGCTGCCGGGAACAGAAACTCGCTGCAGGAAGCCGTTGACCTTGGGCAAGACCCGCGGGTGCAGTTGCAACTCGGCAATTCGCGCACTGGTCAGGGCCATCACCTGCCACCCGACAACTGAGGTATCTCCCGGCGCGCGGGGAAAATAGCGCCAACCCCCCCCTTCCGGATCCTGTCCATTGATGATCAGATCAACGGCCAATTGAGCCGGTCGGCGTAAATCCGGGTCTTTCGTCATGGTGTAGGCTTCGCACAGCGCAATCGTACAAATCGCCTGAATGTAGTAGGTGCCAGTCCCCTCGCCGCGGAACCAGCCCCCTTCGTTGGTTTCCTCCTGATTTTTCAGCAGGAATTTCAATCCCCGCTCGACACGACTTTTGTAAGGACCTTTCTGGGGCGTATTTCCCGCCCCTAAAAACGCCATCA
>JAFEBR010000666.1 GCA_018242565.1 Planctomycetota bacterium
GAAACTCTGATTCCGCGGCGGGAGCCCAATCGCCAAGCTCCAAGTCTTTACCGCACATCGAAATTCGCGACGAACAGCGCAGCAAAAGCTGAATACATCTTGACAGTCAACACGACGAGAACCTATCGTCTGCGAAACGAGAAGTTGTCCAACAAACAAATCTCCGGTCCCTCTATCGAGACGCTCCGCAGTTCTCGACCGTTTAGACTTCCCAGGCCAATACCGGTCAGCGAATCACCTAAGCAGTTGCAGTCAGCACTCCTGCATTGCGGCCAAAACAGAAATCGATGCGTGCCTGTCAGTAAATTGGTGTGTGTCCAATGGGCTTAAGTTGGTGCACGGCGGCAGGCGGAAATAAGTTCGTGAAGATTTTCACGGCATACCCCGGCGAGAACGATTGATCACACCGAAGCCTGCGAGTTGCGGCAATCTTAATACAGATTGCCATGTCATTTTTTCAGTCAAGAGATACGACTGTCTGAACGTTGTCTATATTCTCCTTACAAATCGGGAAATGAATTCATGACACAGTTGAAGCGATTCTTTATGATTCTGACCATGGCCGGTTGTTCATTGGGGACCGTCGGTTCTGCATCGGCGGGCATCATCATCAACGAACCCGGATATGTGGACTCTGCCGTCGGCATAATCCAAACCGATTTTGGGAATGCATTTGGGGCAGTCGCCAGTTCCGGCGGCGTGGTGTATTCCACAGGAGCTTTTTCAGAGGCCGGCTTGTACCGTTTTACCAGCAACGTCGGAACTCCCATCGCATCGTTCGATAACACCTCCCTGAGTCTGCAAATCGTCGGCAACACAGCCTACGTGGGCCTCGAAGGGGGCCACATTTACGCCGTTGACTTAACGACCAATGTCGCTACGGATCTGGGAGATTCGGGCGTCGCCACCGCTCTCAGCTTGGCCGTCGCCCCCACGGGATTTGGCGGGTTTGGAGGGCAGTTGATTGTTTCGGGAATTAACCAGGTGGTCGCGTTTGATCCAAACACTTCCGCTGTCACCGGAATTCTGAGTGTCGATGGGTATCAAGCATTTTCTGGCAGTGCGTTTACGAATGACGGCCGATTGTTGGTCGCCCAAAATCTGTCCGGGGAAATTCTGCAAGTCGGAGCAGATGGCAGCACGTCCCTCTTCGCAACGACCAGTGAACCGGGAGCCATCGCGGTCAATCCCAACACGGGTGATGTCTACGTCGCCAACGAGTTGTCCGGTACCATCGTACACTATCTTGCCGACGGAACTCTTGTCGGTGATTTTGCGTCCAATGTCTCCTGGGACGGTGGATATTACCCATCGATGCTGGCGTTCTCTCCCGACGGGTCCGCGCTGATTTATGGCGAATTGAACATCAACGATCACGCCTACGGGATCCGCCAAATCACCGCTTCGACAGCGATTCCAGAACCATCAACCTGGATTTCGTTCACGATCGCCGGCGGCTTGGCATTCGTTTTCGCCCGACGTCGTCAAACCACGTAGAACAGACGACGCACAGGGCACTCACGATCAAATGACAGCCCTCGAACTTTGCAACCTACGCCTCACAGGCGTTTGATTACAAAAACGCCCAAACACATGAAACCCGGCCGACCTGCGTCCAACGCGCAGTCGGTCGGGTTTTCTGCATGATGCTAAGCGCCGGAACAATGTCCTTGACATTCAACACCGGCCGCACGGCCCGGGTGTTTCATGTGACGCTGGGGAGTGCCCAGGACTTTCAGAGCGCCGGCCTGCGCCGCCTGACCGTCAACGCCTGCTACTGGTGCCTGGGCCTGGAAGCCGCGATTGATGCGCAGTCCTGCATGGACATCGTCGGCGACTCCCCCCCCCCCCGACAGCGGCTTCGCCTACGAAAAACTCGGCATTCAGCCACGAAAGCCCAGCTTTTACAAGTAGCCGCATCCAAAGTCGTGGATCGCTCCGTCGATCCCACGCCCTAATTCAACTCGCCAAAGCCAGGCGTGGTTCACGCAGTGCCAGCCCCACTGCAAACACCGCCCACCCCGCCCACACCCCGCGCTCTCAGACTCCCCCTTCTCCCCTCGCGGGAGAAGGACCGGGGATGAGGGGGCCAGGCAACGGTCAACCAGCAACCCGACCCCGGCAGGGGTCCCCTCCAAAGTCGTGAATCGCTCCGTCGATCCCACGCCCTGATTCACTCGCCAAAGCCAGGCGTGATTCACGCAGTCCGAGTCCA
>JAFEBR010000667.1 GCA_018242565.1 Planctomycetota bacterium
CCATCGTCGACGACTGTTCCTTGAGTCGTAATCTGCCCGTCTTTCAACTCCAGCGTCCACGAGCATTCCAAGCTTTTACCGACCGCAACGCGGATGCAGTACCCTTCGTCACGCCCGACCAGCTCGCGATTGTCGGCCGAATAGATTGCATTGACGAAGACGATCAAATCCCCGAGCGAGTCTTTGGATCCACTGCGGTGCAGCGTATGTTCGTCAGTCACTCGCTCAACGAACGACATTGACTCGCTCGCAACCGCGCTCAAGGTGATGGTCATTAGCGATGCTACAGCAAACGTGCTGATCGATAGATTGGTCATGATTTGGCTCCTCCCGTTACATGACATACGCCAAGGGAGTGGGCCCGCGGCGCTCGTGCAGTCAACGCGCTGACCCTCCGCCATCATTTGTTGCAGGAAAATGGCGACCGATCGGCGCGAATTGGTTCGCCTCGGTGTCTTGCAACGAACGTGCCACAAGAATCCATCGAGCAAGCAGTCAACTCCATACCGTTGATTTTGCGTACACTCCTGCGGCTACCTGCGCCTTGGACGACGCGGCGTCCTGAGCGCCGCGAATGGCCACGCGCGCACAAGCGCAACGCCAATCGCTCCGGCGCCGCCGAGCCCTGAAATGATGGGCCGCTGGCCTCCGGGAAGCGCGGAAGCGACAGACCTTTACCGTCTTGCCGGCCTGTGCAATATTGCAATTTGCTGTTGCACATATGCACTGGTCTATGTCCCCGGTCATTACTCGCCGCCCAAGTCGCCGATTTGGAGTCCCATGGCGGGGAATGCCCTCCGAGCCGCAGTTGGCTCAAGTCTTGCTTGCGACACGTAATCGGTTCATCTCGCGAATGGCAGTCGTGAAACAAAACACCAAGGCCAAAGAACGCCACGCTGACCGCTTGGATATCCCGGGACTAGTCTTCCTGAGAATTAGCCGGCTCGGCAAGTTGATCGACGCGAATGAGGTCGCCGCCCGCGCGCTCGGATACGACTTCAGCGATTTTCTCGGGCTCGAGGTTGCATCGGTCGTCGGGCGTGAGTTCTTGGAAATTCTAAACCCGTTCTTTCGCTCGACTCCGCAACCCGTCAACGACTGTCATCGCGTGACGCTAAGGCACGTCGACGGCAAGACGGCCGTTTCAGTCGTAGGCGTTATCCGGACCGTGCAGCTCGACACCAGAAACCAGGTCGTCGACATCGTCGGCCCCATTGACGCCGCCGGGGCTCAACGTCTTGCGGATCTCGAGAGCAACGCCACGCTACTGACGGGATTCATAGAGCTTTCGTCAGAAGCGATGTGGTGCATGGAGTACGCCGAGCCAGTCAATCTGGCATCGAGTGACCAGGAGATAGTGCGCCAGGTTTTCGAGAATGAGTGCCACTGGCGGATGTGCAACCGCGCGATGGCGCGCCTTTATAATCTCCCCGACGGCCTCGACTTCAACCGACAGCCCATTTCCGCCGTGTTTCGGCGCAATCCAGAGAACGAGGCCTTCGTTCGCCAGCTAATCGCAACGCGTTTTCATATCGACGCGGCGCCAAGTCTGGACGTCAGGCACGATGGTTCGTTGGCATTCATCGAAAATACGGTCCGCTCCGACATTGAAGGCGTGTCCCTGCTTCGTCTGTGGGGGACGGTTCGCGACGTTACCCAGCTGAGAACCACGGAATCCAAGCTAACGGAGCGGCAGCGCGAGGTCACTGAGATTCTGCACGCCCTGCCAGATCCGGTACTGGTTGTGGACATGGGACGCCGCGCGGTTGCCCTCAACACGGCCTTCGAGACGACGTTCGGTTGGAGCGCGACGCAGGTTCTCGGGCAGGACGTCTCGCCGATCATCGATCTTGAGACGCGACGCCCGAATCAGAGACGCTGGTTCGCCGACACCGAGAGACGATGGATCGCGGCAGTACGCGTCGCCGACCAATGCACTATCCGGTGCGACGTCAGGATCGCTCGGATGGGCGACGACGCGGATCGGCGATTCGTGCTCGCAATGCGCCCAGTGCCGGACCGCCCGCCCCGGAGCCGAAAGGCCTCTCGAACAAAAGCCGCCAACCGCCGAAGTACCCGAAAGTGAAATTCCATCGGCCAGATCTGCCTACTGGCGATTCCAGCCTGCTGGACATCGAGCAGCTGATGGCCGATCCGAAGTGGCATCCGTTGCTCGAACTGATGCCGGACGGCGTTGCAATCATTGACCGCGTGGGCGTCGTCCGGTACATGAACTCCGCGACGGAAGCTGCGACCGATGTCTTGCGTAGCGAGGCGCTTGACCGATCGCTGAAGGATTTCATCGAACGCTCCGTGCTCGAAATTTCGTTCATTCTCGAGACCTTTTCCGCGGGTGCGCGTACGACCCGGAGCGTTGCCGATCGGTTCGGCGGTACCCCGTACACCGCCATCGCCCGCTGCGTTCGCGATTGGCAAGGTAACGTGATCGGCATGGTACTCATCTTGAGCCGGTCCAGCGATCCCGCCGTGCTTGACGCTTCGCGGAACGCATCACACGAGCCGGCTATTGGCAGCGCAGGCTCAACCGCCACAATACGCGCAAGCGACGAGGCCGTGATTCTCGGGTCGGCGGCCGCCAAACACCTCGAATCTGGCCTGCGGGCACTCAAGATCGGAAGCCGTGTTCTCTTGGTTGGCGAGAGCGGCGTCGGCAAGACAGAGTTCGCGAAGCTCTTGCACGAGCGGAGCGGTGGACGTGGGCGGCCATTCGTCCACGTAAACTGCGGCAGCATTCCGGAGTCGCTTTTTGAGTCGGAAATGTTTGGCTACGAGCGCGGCTCCTTCACGGGCGCATCGGCAAAAGGCAAGCGCGGCCTAGTGGAAGCCGCGGATGGTGGCACGTTATTCCTCGATGAGATCGGAGAAATCCCGCTTAGTTCGCAGGCGAAGATGCTCCAGTTCATCGAGGACGCGGCGATACAAAAGGTCGGGGCGACTCAGCCACGTCACCTGCGCGTCCAGATCATTGCCGCTACAAATCGCGTTCTAGCCGACATGGTCAACGGCGGAACGTTCCGAAAGGACCTTTTCTTCCGGCTGACCGTCGTCACGATCCGCCTTCCTCCGCTGCGAGACTCGCCCGAGGTGCTCGACCGCCTAGTTGACCGGTTCACCGCGGAGGTCGGGCGCCGGCGCGGCGCGCCATTGCAGATCGACGCCGCGTGCCGGGAAATTCTAAGGAAGCACCAGCTCCCAGGTAATATCCGCGAATTGCAGAACGTCATCGAACATCTCGCCGCCGTCTGTCCGGCGAGCGTGCGCCCTCGCGACGTGGAGGAGGCGCTTTCGCAATGCGAACTCCGGACCGTCGACGAGCACGCGAACCACGAAATGTCTGGCGGATACCAGATCGTCGTTGAACCGCTCGCGCGCGCGGTGCGCCGCTTCGAACAACACGTCATTCAGGCGGCGATCGCCCAGACAGGCTCCAAGCGACGTGCCGCGGCGCTCCTAGGAGTCGACGCGGCAACGATCTCAAGAAAATCCAGGCGCGACAACACCTAGCCGTGCAGTCGCCGGCGGTTGCCTCCGGCCAGCCGCAGAAGCGCTATCTTCCCCGCGGCGCGCTTTGCAAGCGCCACGCATCTCCGGCGGGCGAATGGCCCCGGTCATAGTGCCGGGCCGACGTCATGTAGATAAGCCCGCAACCTATGATGAAGGCGGTTATCAGGATCATCGACCAGTGTTCGTACCAGTTGTCGGACTCGACGCGGGGCCAGAGGATGTTCACGATGACCGACACGCCGTAGACCAGGGCCGCGACGTTGACCGCATAGCCCCAGCGACCGAGCGTGAAGCGGCCGTGCGGATTCCAGCCCCTTAGGCGCGCAGACAATGCGGCGAGCACGATCATCTGGAACGCAATGTAGATGCCCCCGGTAGCGAAGCCGACGATTGTCGTAACGGCGTTTTCCATGAAGTAGCCGAGGCATACGATTGTCGCGGGAACCACTCCGGCAACGATCAAGGCCGCTGTCGGTACGTGTGTGTGAGGCGACAGACGCGCTAGCGTCGAGCTTCCCATAATCATCTCGTCGCGGGCGTACGCGTAGAGCAGACGACTCACTGCGGCTTGAAGACTCAGGAGACACGAGAGGAACGAGACCATGACGATCGCAACCACCAGTCGCGAGCCGATGGGCCCGAACGCGGAGCGCAGCACTGTAATAAGCGGATTCTTGTCTCGGCCGGCGATCACGGCCGGGATGTCCGGGACTGCGAGCAGCAGTGCGACGGCGACGAACACTGATGCTCCAACGCCCACATAGATTGTCATCCGAATCGACCGGGGAATGGCGATGCCGGCGTTCTCCGTTTCCTCGGCCACGTCGCCGCAGGCCTCGAATCCATAGCACGTGAAGGCGCCTACGAGACTCGCGGCCATGAACGCGGGCAGGTAGGACCAGCCGTGTCCGATGCCCATGTTGTCGAATATCACTCCAATCGGATAGTGCCGGTGGAAGGTGAGCACGTGAATTCCGACGAAGATAGCTCCGACGAGTTCGCAGATGAATCCGAACATGGCGACCCGCGCCAGAAGTTTGGTGCCGGCCAGGTTTAGGCAGGTGGCTACGAGTACGAGAGCAAGCGCCGTCGCAGCGTTGACGGCTGGCGAGGGGTCGATGCCAAGAAGTGCCGTAAGGAATGGACCGGCGCCCACGGCCGACCCCGCGATGGTCACGAAGAGAGACCAGCCGTAGATC